>CAJFUT010000042.1 GCA_904420255.1 uncultured Angelakisella sp.
CGGCCCGCAGGCAGCCTTGGTGGCTGGCAAGGGACGGCAACGCCGCAGATGGCTTGTTTTGCCTGAAATTCCCGGCAAAGCTTTCTTATGAGTACACCGCTCAAGGCGCCTGCGGTACATAAAACGCCGGGGGTCCGCCCCGGGGTTTTGGTCCCCCGGGTTCCGGTTTTCGGGGCCCGGGGCGGAATCAAATTTGTGCAGTCGGGGCCCAGGTCCTCCGGCACAAATCCACGGAGGTTTTGCAATGAGTTTGGTACCAATGGTAATCGAACAGACCAACAGGGGGGAGCGTTCCTACGATATTTTCTCCCGCCTGCTCAATGACCGCATCATCATGCTGTGCGACGAGGTCAACGACACCACCGCCAGCCTGGTGGTGGCCCAGCTGCTGTACCTGGAGGGCCAGGACCCGGAAAAGGACATCAGCCTTTACATCAACAGCCCCGGCGGCTCCATCACCGCCGGCATGGCCATCTATGACACCATGCAGTTTGTCAAGTGCGACGTGTCCACCACCTGCGTGGGCATGGCGGCTTCCATGGGGGCGTTTCTCCTCTCCTCCGGGGCCAAGGGCAAGCGGTTTGCCCTGCCCAACAGCGAGATCATGATCCACCAGCCCCTGATGAGCGGCCTCCAGGGCCAGGCCACCGATATCAAGATCCACGCCGACTGGATCCTCCGCATCAAGGAAAAGCTGAACCGGATGCTGGCGGAGCAGACCGGCAAGTCGGTGGAGCAGGTCCAGCGGGACACCGAGCGGGATAACTTCATGAACGCCGAGGAAGCCCTGGCATACGGGCTGGTGGACAAGATCATCTCCCACCACGAATAAGGAAGGACTGACTGCGCTATGGCAAACAACGACGACAAGAAGCAGCTGAGATGCTCCTTCTGCGGCAAGCCCCAGGATAAGGTCCAGCGGATGATCGCCGGGCCGGGGGTCTGCATCTGCAACGAGTGCGTGGAGCTCTGCCAGGCGGTGCTGGACGGGGAGCCCGCCGTTTCCCAGCGCAAGCCGGTCCAGGAGGAAATCGACATCTCCATCCCCAAGCCGGGGGAGATCAAGCGGTTCCTGGATGAATATGTGGTGGGGCAGGACGAGGCCAAGCGGGCCCTCTCGGTGGCCGTCTATAACCACTATAAGCGGATTTATTTCGGCGGCGACGGGGATGTGGAGCTTTCCAAAAGCAACATCATGCTCCTGGGTCCCACCGGCGTGGGCAAGACCCTGCTGGCCCAGTCCCTGGCCAAGATCCTCAACGTCCCCTTTGCCATCGCCGACGCCACCACCCTCACCGAGGCGGGCTATGTGGGGGAGGATGTGGAAAACATCCTCCTGCGCCTGATCCAGGCGGCGGATTTCGACGTGGAGCGGGCGGAACGGGGCATCATTTACATCGACGAGCTGGATAAAATCTCCCGGAAGTCGGAGAATCCCTCCATCACCCGGGACGTCAGCGGCGAAGGGGTGCAGCAGGCCCTGCTGAAGATCCTGGAGGGGACCATTTCCAACGTCCCCCCCACCGGCGGCAGGAAGCACCCCCAGCAGGAGTTTATCCAGATCGACACCAGCAATATCCTCTTCATCTGCGGCGGCGCCTTCGAGGGGCTGGAAAGCATCATCGAAAAGCGCACCGATAATTCCTCCCTGGGCTTCGGTGGCCAGCTGCGGGAATCCAAGGAGGAGCGGGCCCAGAAGCTGCTGAAAAAGGTGGTCCCCCACGACCTGGTGCGGTTCGGCCTGATCCCGGAGCTGGTGGGCCGCATCCCGGTCATCGCCACCCTGGACCCCCTGGACGAGGAGGCCCTGGTGAAGATCCTCCTGGAGCCCAGGAACTCCCTGGTCAAGCAGTATCAGAAGCTCTTTGAGCTGGACGGGGTGGAGATCGCCTTCACCCAGAACGCCCTGAGGGCGGTGGCCCGGAAGGCCATCGAGCTGAAAACCGGCGCCAGAGGGCTGCGGGGGATCATGGAATCGGTGCTGGGCAAGCTGATGTTTGAAACCCCCTCCGATTCCACCATCGACCGCATCCTGATTACGGAGGAATGCGTCGAGGGCACCGGGGAGCCGGAGCTCCACCGGAATCCTCTGAAAAAGCCGGTGCGGCTGATGCTGAATCAGTCGTCCCCCCGTCAAAAGCGGGGCTCCGTATCATAATTTCCTTAGCTACCTCCGTATTGCTGGGCCTGCCGGCAGCGCGGCGCCTGAAAAAGGCGGCCGCTTCGTCCGCCGCTTCCCCAGGCTGCGGAGGTAGTGTTCATAAAAGGGCTGCTGACGGATCCCGGAAAGAGGACCCGCCGGCAGGCCGATAGAGAAGTCCCTTCTCCGGACTGGAAAGGTGGTTTGAACCAATATGAGTGAGAATGCGAGAAAGGCGCCGGCGCGGCCCAAGGAACTGATTGTGGCGGAGGAGATGCCCGTCCTGGCTCTGCGGGGCCTGGTGCTTTTTCCCAATATGGTGCTTCATTTTGACGTGGGCCGGGAGAAGTCGGTCCTGGCCCTCAATGAAGCGGTCAATCACGGCAGGAGGCTGTTCCTGGTTGCCCAGAAGGACCTCCAGGACGACGACCCCGACGTTTCCCGCCTGTACCAGGTGGGGGTGGTGGCGGAGGTGCGGCAGATCGTGCGGGTCCAGCCGGAAACCCTCCGGGTGCTGGTGGAGGGCAAATACCGGGCCAGGCTGATGAGCGTCACCCAGAAGACGCCCTACCTCTCCGCCCTGGTGGAAACCTATCCCACCCAGAACCGCCTGACGGGGCGCTCCCGGTGCGAGGCCCTGGTGCGCACCGCCAAGGGGCTTTTCCAGGAGTATTGCGGCCTGACCCCCAAGATGCCCAAGGAGATCATCCAGGGGGTTATGGCGTCGGAGGACCCCCTTTACCTCTCGGAATACATCGCCGGCAACATCCAGCTGGATTATCAGGAAAAGCAGGAGCTGCTGGAGGAATCCAGCATCCTGAGGCGGATGGAGATGCTGGTCCGCATCCTGGAGGAGGAGAACGAGATTCTGGGCCTGGAGCAGAATATCCAGGAAAAGGTCCGGGAGCAGATGGACAAAAACCAGCGGGAATACTACCTGCGGGAGCAGATGAAAGCCATCTCCGAGGAGCTGGGGGAGGGGGAAGGCGCCTACGAGGAGCTGGAAGGCTACCGGGAGCGGATTCTGGCCCTGAAGCTGCCGGAGGAATCGGAAAAGAAGCTGCTCAAGGAGCTGGATAAGCTCTCCAAAATGCCCCCCAATTCCCAGGAGGGCTCGGTGCTCCGGGGGTACCTGGATACGGTGCTGGACCTGCCCTGGAACGTCTACACCAAGGATAAGATCGACGTGGCCAAGGCCCGGCGGTTCCTGGACCAGGAGCATTACGGCCTGCAGAAGGTGAAGGAGCGGATTCTGGAAACCCTGGCGGTGCGCAAGCTCTCCCCCGACATCAAGGGACAGATCATCTGCCTGGTGGGCCCTCCCGGCGTGGGCAAGACCTCCATCGCCAAGTCCATCGCCAAATCCATGGGACGCAAATATGTCCGGCTCTCCCTGGGCGGCGTCCGGGACGAATCGGATATCCGGGGCCATCGGAAAACCTATGTGGCCTCCATGCCCGGGCGGATCATCAACGCCATCAAGCAGGCGGGGAGCTCCAACCCCCTGATGCTGCTGGACGAGATCGACAAGATGGGCAACGATTACCGGGGGGACCCCTCCTCGGCGCTGCTGGAGGTGCTGGATTCGGAGCAGAACAGCGCCTTCCGGGACCACTTCCTGGAGATTCCCTACGACCTTTCCAGGGTGTTCTTCATCGCCACCGCCAACGACCGTTCCGCCATCCCCGCCCCCCTTCAGGACCGGATGGAGATTATCGAGCTTCCCAGCTACACCCGGGAGGAAAAGATGCAGATCGCCAAGCGCCACCTGGTTTCCAAGCAGATGAAGCGCCACGGCCTGACCCCCAAGCAGCTGCACTTTTCCGACAAGGCCCTCTACGCCATCATCGACGGGTACACCCGGGAGGCCGGCGTCCGGACCCTGGAGCGGAACATCGCCGCCATCTGCCGCAAGGCCGCCATGAAGGTGGTGGCCGAGGGGGCGGATACCAGGGTGCGGGTCACCCCCCAAAGCCTGGAGGAGCTGCTGGGGCCCCAGAAATTCCGGGACGATGAAATCCTCCGCACCGACCAGGTGGGCATCGCCAACGGCCTGGCCTGGACCTCGGTGGGGGGCGAAATGCTCCAGGTGGAGGCGGCTGTCATGGAGGGCAGCGGCAGGAACCAGTTCACCGGCAGCCTGGGGGACGTGATGAAGGAATCGGTGGCTGCGGCCATCACCTACATCCGCACCGTGGCCGGGGAATACGGCATCAGCGAAACCTTTTACAAGGATAAGGATATCCACATCCACTTCCCCGAGGGGGCGGTGCCCAAGGACGGCCCCTCCGCAGGCATCACCACCTGCACCGCCTTGATATCGGCCCTTTCCGGCATCCCGGTGCGCCACGATGTGGCCATGACCGGGGAGATCACCCTCCGGGGCCGGGTACTGCCCATCGGCGGCCTGCGGGAAAAGACCATGGCCGCCTACAAGTACGGCATGAAGCAGGTGATCATCCCGGCGGGGAACCTGCCGGACCTGGCGGAGGTGGACCCGGTGGTGAAAAACGCCATCCAGTTCGTCCCGGCGGAAACCATGGACACCGTTTTGAAAACGGCCCTGCTCCGCCGCCCCCAGGAGGTACATAGCGCCCCCGCCCAGGAGGGCCAGGGGGAGATGCCCCCGCCCGAGGGGAACAAGGCCGCGGGGCAGCCGCCCCTGCGCCAGTGAGGTAAGACGGGGAGGAGGAGCTTATGAATTACCATAAGGTGCGGTTTCTCACATCCTTCGGGGATGGGGGGCAGCTTCCCCCCTCCACCCTGCCGGAGATCGTCTTCGCGGGGCGCTCCAATGTGGGGAAATCCTCCCTCATCAACAGCCTTTTCAACCAGAAGGGGCTGGCCAGGGTCAGCGCCACCCCCGGGAAAACCGCCACCATCAATTTCTTCCAGGCGGAGAACCTGATGTTTGTGGACCTGCCCGGCTACGGCTACGCCAAGGTGAGCCGCGGGGAAAAGCGGCGGTGGGCGGAGCTGATGGAGGGTTACTTCCAGCAGGAGCGGGACATCGCCCTGGTGCTGTCCCTGATGGACAGCCGCCATTCCCCCTCCCGGGAGGACCTGGGGATGCTGGACTTCCTGGTGGAGGCCCAGATGCCCTTCGCGGTGGTGCTGACCAAGACCGACAAGCTCTCCGCCGCCGGCCTCCGGGAACGGCTGGAAGCCTTCCGCCGGGAGCTCCCCTGGGGGGACCAGCTCACCCTGCTCCCGTACTCCGCCCAGACCGGACAGGGGAGGGAGGAGCTGCGGGCCCTCCTGGATGGCCTGGAGGAGGAGCTTCTTCGGGAGGACG
>CAJFUT010000043.1 GCA_904420255.1 uncultured Angelakisella sp.
ACGGGTGTCTTTTCTTTTTGGTTGCCCGACTAGGATTCGAACCCAGACAAACAGAGTCAGAGTCTGTCGTGCTACCCTTACACAATCGGGCAATGCTGTGCTGCTTGGGACAGCTTATTTATTATATCCCGGCTTGCCCTGCTTGTCAAGACATTTTTTCGTGGTCCCAAACCTCCCTCCTTGTCCGGCAGAATCCCCCAGGTAAAACGTGGCCGGGCGTTTTTTCAAAATCCCCGGTCATTCACAATTTCTCTATTGTTTTTTTGAAAAAACCGGGTATAATAGAAGAAAATCAAAAGTATACTAAGGAGGTAGTTTTTATGCCCGTGGTTCATCTCAACAAGGAAAGCTTTGAAAAGCTGGTGCTGGAAGGCAAAACCCCCGCCCTGGTGGATTTCTGGGCCCCCTGGTGCGGCCCCTGCAAAATGCTGGGCCCCGTCATCGATTCCATCGCCCAGGAGGCCCCCGAAGGGGTGCTGGTGGGGAAGGTCAACGTGGACGAGGAGCCGGAGCTGGCCTCCCGCTACCAGGTGATGTCCATCCCCACCGTGGTGTCCTTCCGGGACGGCCAGGAGGTCCGCCGCACCGTGGGCCTGCTGCCCAAGGAAAAAATCCTGGAGCTGATGAAATAATCTTCCTCTTCCGCAAAAAACGGCCCTCCGGGGCCGGCGCATAGTTTTTCCTCCCTGCCGAATACTAGCAGGGAGGTTTTTTTGCGATGCAAAAGCATCCCAAGACGGCCATCAAAATCGCCCGCGGGCCGGGACCGGCCCCCATGGGCAAAACCTTCATGGGCGGCGCTTTCACCTGTTTTCGTGGCGGGCCGCCTGCCCATGAAGGTTCTTTTCCCCCACGGGAAATCCGGCTGAAAAGGTTGTGTGTGCTGTGGTTTTTGTCGTGCTGCTGTGGGATTCCCCCCGGTGCCGCCTGGGGGAGGCGCTGGAGGGGCTCCCCGCCGGCCGCTTCCGCCTCTGCCTCCCCGGGCCGGGGCAGGAAATCCCCTATCCCCCGGGGCGGACGGTGGCGGTCCTCAGCGACCAGCTCTCCGGCCCGCCCCCTTCGCCGCCGCCCCTGCCGCCGGGCTGCCCCATCCTCTTTTCCGGGCAGAACCCCGCCGCCGCCCGGTTCGCCGGGGGCACGGGGCTGGCCCCCCTGGACTGCGGCCTCTCCCTCCGGGACACCCTCACCCTCTCCAGCCTCACGGCGGGCAGCGCCGTCATCTCCCTCCAGCGGCCGGTGGCCCGCCTGGACGGCGCCCTCATCGAGCCGGGGGACATCCCCCTGGCCCTCCGCCGGGAATGGGCCCCCTTCCCCCTCCTCTGCCGGGCCGGGGTGCTGCTGCTGGCGGGCGGGGCCGCCGCCCTGGAGCCGGAGCTGTTCTGACGCTGCGGGATTTCCGGGCCCCCGCCACAAAATCCGCCAAAAACTGCCTGTGATAAACCGCGGGGGGCGGCTCACAATAATACTGCAAACGCAAAAAAGGCATGAAACCTGATTGAAACCATATTCAAGGAGTGTAAAACACGATGGCCAACAAGAAATCCAAAGAAGCTCTTTCTCAGATCAAGAACGAGGCCGCTTCCGCCGTGGGCGTCACCCTGAAGCAGGGCTACAACGGGGACCTGACCTCCAAGCAGGCCGGTTCCATCGGCGGCGAGATGGTCAAGAAGATGATCGAGAGCTACGAGAACTCCATGTCTTCCAAATAACCTCTCCTGCATCGGAAAAGGGAAAGCGGGGCCCCCCAGGGTCCCGCTTTTGCTTTGTCCTGCCGCCTCCCGGGAGGGTCAGCCCTCCTCCGCCAGGGGGTTCACCGCCTGCCGGGCCATGACCCCCTCGATCCACTGGAGAAGGTCCCGGCGCACCTCGGCCTGCTCCGGCTCGTTGAGCATCTCGTGGCGGCCGCCGGGGTAAAGCCGCAGCTCCGCGTCCAGGCAGCCCACCTTCAGCAGGCCGCTGTAGACCTCCCTGGGGCCGGCGCCCCTGGCTCCCACCGGGTCCTGGTCCCCAGCGAACAGGTAAACCGGCAGCCGCTTGGGCATCCCGGCGTACCACTGGGGGGAATTGCACTCCTCCAGCATACAGAAAAGCTCATAGTAGGCGGAAACGGTGAACTTGAAGGCGCAGAGGGGGTCCTTCAGGTAGGCCTGGCAGACCCGGGGGTCCTTGCTGAGCCAGTCCACCGGGGTCTTGGCCCCGGGGATGGCTTTGCTGAAGGCGCCGTTGGCCAGGTCATAGACCGCGTCGGAAATATACCGGGGGCCCTTGGCCGCCTCCACCGCCCGGGCCAGGGCCTTCCCCGCGGCGGCGGCCCGGTTCCTGCCGGCGGTGCCGCTGAGGATGAGCCCGTCCAGCCCCGCGCCGAAGCGGCGGGCGTGGAGCCTGGCCAGGAAGGAGCCCATGCTGTGGCCCAGGAGGAAATAGGGCACCCCGGGGTACCTGCCGGCCATCTCCCGGCGCAGCAGCTCCAGGTCCTCCACCAGGAATTTCCGGGAGCCCCTGGGGCCGAAGTAGCCCAGCTTTTCCCGGTTCAGCAGGGCGGTGGCACCGTGGCCCAGGTGGTCGTTGCCGCAGAAGACGATGCCCCTGCCGCAGAGCTCCCGGGCCAGGGCCTCATAGCGGCCGGCGTATTCGCACATCCCGTGGCTCAGCTGCACCACCCCCCGGACCACCACCCCCTCGTCGGGGGTGTAGATCAGGGCGGAAACCCTCCATTTCCCATTGGAGGAGGGATAGGTATAGACTTCTTTATTCACTGGTTCTTCTCCCCTTTGCTGCTTGTTTTTGCTCCCTTCCGCGGCTCAGACCGGCTGGCCGCTCACCACCCGGTCGGCGATGGTGACGGGGCGGAGCTCCCCCGCGTGGTCCACGGTGAAGAAGCTGATGTTTTCAAAGCGCATCCAGATCCGGTGCAGCAGGGTGCTGCCCTGGCCCGGCAGGCCGGTGACCACCGCCGCGGGGCACTTTTCCTGGATCAGCTCCCCCAGGAACCGGGCCGGGGCGTCGCTGTAATGGATGGTCATGGCGGCGTCGTTTTCCCGGCTGACCTGGAAAAGGTACTCGATGGCCTCGGGGTTGCGCTCCACCCCCGGGGAGGCCACGTTGACCACCTCCAGGCGGGTGCCGTCCCGGTCCGCCAGGCGCCGCCCGGCGGTGATCAGCCTTTTGCATCCGAACTGATCGGTGACCAGCACCACGGTCACCGGCTGGAGGTTCCCTCCGCTGCCAAAGGTTTTCATCATATGCGCTCTCCCGTTCTTTATCATAATGCCGGAGGCCCGGCGTAGCTCTTTCCATTTTCAGTATAAACGAATCAGGAGGGGTTTGGAATGGGTTGCCCGGAATTTTAACCGAAAGTTTTCATTTTTTTATTCTTTTCCCAAAAGTTCCAGGAAGACGCGCCCCCGGGAGGCCGGGGCCGCCGTCCCTGTGATTGACAGAATATGCGCAATCAGTTAGAATAAGATAAATACCCATCCCATAAAATTCAGGCGGTCCAGGCGGGTCCACCCCGCCGGCCCGGAAGGAGATCATACCCATGAAATACAACCGGCCCGTTTCCGCTTCGGTGATACGGCGCCTCCCCCGCTATTACCGCTTCCTGGGGGAACTGCTGGATAAGGGCGTCACCCGCATATCCTCCAAGGAGCTTTCCCGGCTGATGAAGGTCACCGCCTCCCAGATCCGCCAGGACCTCAACTGCTTCGGCGGCTTCGGCCAGCAGGGCTACGGCTACAATGTGGAGGGGCTCCACAAGGAGATCGGGGACATCCTGGGGGTGGAGAAGGAAACCCCCGCCATCCTCATCGGGGCCGGGAACCTGGGCAGGACCATCGCCCCCCAGGTCACCTCCAAAAAGCGGGGCTTCCGCCTCATCGGGGTCTTCGACATCAGCCCCGAGCTGGTGGGCACCCCCCTGGGGGACCTGACGGTGCTCCACATCGACCGGCTGGAGGAATTCTGCCGGGAGCACCATCCCAAAACCGCCATCATCTGCGTCCCCAAGGCCTCGGCGGCCCAGCTGGCCGACCGGCTGGTGAAGCTGGGGATCGTGGGCTTCTGGAACTTCTCCTCCTACGATTTTTCCTTCTATTACGACAATATCGCCACCGTCAACGTCCACCTGGGGGACAGCATCATGACCCTCTCCTACCTGGTGACCCACCTGGACCAGGAGGGGAAGCAGCCCAACACCCT
>CAJFUT010000044.1 GCA_904420255.1 uncultured Angelakisella sp.
ATGGCCCGGCAAAGGAGAAGTTGCGACGTGTCAAGATATATTGTGAAACGGCTTTTGATTTCCTCCGTGGTATTGGTGCTGGTAACCATGTTCACATTTACCATCGTCCAGCTGGCGCCGGGGGGACCGGAAATCCTGTTGGATGAAACCCTTACCGAAGCGGATCGCCAGCAGATCAGAGCCAGCCTGGGATTGGATGAGCCCATTCCGGTTCAGTATGGGAAGTGGTTTTTGAACCTGATCCGGGGGGATATGGGGACCTCCTTTTCGGAAAGGAGCCCTGTGTCCCAGATGCTGGCCCAGCGGCTGCCCAATACCCTGCTGCTGACGGTAAGCTCCCTCATAATGGCGGTGCTCATCGGCGTCCCGCTGGGGATTTATTCGGCGTACAGGCCCAATTCGCCCTTGGATTATGGACTGTCCTTTTTTAGTATGGTGGGCCTTTCGGTGCCCTCCTTCTGGTTTGGAATTATCCTGATTATCACCTTTGCAGTGAATCTGGGAGTGCTGCCTTCGGCGGGAATGTATACCACCGGGGCGGGACGGACCCTGCCGGATCTGCTGCGCCATATGGTGATGCCGGCCTTTGTGTCCATGCTGTCGCCCCTGGCGCAGATTGTCCGGTACACCCGTTCCAGTGTATTTGAGGTGCTGAATCTGGATTATATCCGCACCGCCCGGGCAAAGGGCATGACCGAAAGGAGGACGCTGTTCTGCCATGCCCTAAAAAATTCCCTGATTCCTGTCATCACCACGGTAGGGCTGATGATTCCCCACCTGGTTGGAGGATCGGTGATTGTAGAAAAGATTTTCGCCTGGCCAGGGATGGGCCGGCTTATTGCGGACGCGGCCTTTAAGCGGGATTACCCGGTGGTGATGGGAGCGACTTTCCTGGTGGCCGTTATTGTGGTGGGGGCCAATTTGTTTATCGATATTATCTATGGCTTCCTGAATCCCAAGATCAGATTGGAGTGATACGGAGCTTATGTCCAAGCAGATTGAAAAAGAAGGCGCGGCTGCGGCTTCCGGCCCCAAAGGGATGTATCGGCAGTTTTGGCAGCAGTTCAAAAAGAACAAGCTGGCCTTGGCTGCGCTTTTTCTCCTGGTGGTGATCCATCTGGTTGTGTTTTTGGGACCGCTGTTTTACACAGTTTCGCCGGAAGCCATAGATCCGCTCAACGCCTTGCAGCCGCCCAGCGCGCAGCATCCTCTGGGCACGGATGAAACAGGCAGGGATACTTTGGCCAGGCTGCTGCATGGAGGAAGAATATCCCTTATTGTTGGGACATTTTCCATGGTGATTTCCATTTTAGTGGGAACCCTGGTCGGAGCTATGGCGGGTTATTATGGCGGGGTAGTGGATATGGTACTGATGCGTTTGACCGACGCTTTGATGTCGGTGCCGTCCCTTTTCCTGCTGCTGATTATCCTGACCATCTTCCAGGGGGGCATTGTGACCATTGTGCTGGTTCTGGGACTTACTTCCTGGATGGGCGTTTCACGTATTGTCCGGGGAGAAATGCTTCGCTGGAAGGCAGAAGATTTTGTGGAGGCGGAACGATCTCTGGGAGCGAAAAATTTCCGTATTATCTTTAAGCACATCCTCCCCAATGCTTTTGCTTCTATTATTGTCGCGGCGTCTCTGGGAATTGCGAAAGCTATCCTCTCGGAGTCATCCCTCAGCTACCTGGGGCTGGGAATCCAGCCGCCGACTCCATCTTTGGGAAATATGCTGATGAATTCTCAGATTTATGTCTGGAATGCCCCGATTCAGGCGGTTTGGCCGGGCGTTCTGATTCTTCTCATCGTCATCTGCTACAACTCCCTAGGGGACGGCCTGCGGGTGGCGCTGGATCCCAGAATGAAGCAATAGACGACAAATCAAGACAGAAAGGATTTTGATCATGAGGATTTTTATGTCAGTGGATATGGAAGGAATTACCGGGGTAGCCAGCGGAGCGGCGCTGAGTGCAGGAGCCAATGAATATGAGCGGTTCCGCCTGCTGATGACCCAGGATGTCAACGCTGCGGTGGAAGGCGCCGTGGAGGCGGGAGCCGACGAGGTTGTGGTTGGAGACGCCCACGGCACGATGAACAACATTATGATTGAGCATCTTCACGAAAAAGCCCGTCTGATTAGCGGAAGCAACAAGCTGCTCTGCCAAATGGGAGGTATCGAGGACTACGATTTTGACGGGGTGCTCTTTGTAGGCTACCATGGCGGAGAGGGAAGCCGCGGGGTGGTAAATCACACCGTGATGGGGGTGGCTGTCACCCAGATTTTGGTGAATGGGAAGTGGGTGGGGGAAACCACCCTCAACGCCGGGATCGCGGGACATTTTGGCCTGCCAGTCGCATTGGTCACCGGCGACGATGTGGTTACCGCTGAGGCCAGGCAGAACCTGGGTGACTTGGAGGTGGCGGTGGTCAAGAAAGCCAAGGACCGCTTCTGCGCCGATTGTCTGCCGCCCCAGGCGACACATCCCATGATCCGGGAGGCCGCCCGCCGCGCTGTGGAGCGACTGAAAAAGGGCGAACTGAAGCCGTATCATGTGGAATGCCCCGTGACCTTTGACCTGACATTCAAAACCACCTCAGAGGCCAATATGTGCACGCTTTTTCCCACTGTGCAGCAAATAGATACAAAAACTGTCCGCATCACCGCCGATGACTATATTAGCGGCTATAAGCAGCTGTGGGGCTGCCTGATCCTGGGCCGAGCCGTACAAGGCGGGGTTTTCAAATAAGCGCAATATGCAAAAAGGATTTGGTATGATGCAAAATCTTGTTGATGTCCAGGATCTGCAGGTCTGCTTCAAAAACTCAGGGAAGGAATTGGCCGCGGTGGATCATATCAGCTTTACCGTAGGCAGCCAGGAAACCCTGGGAATTGTAGGCGAAAGCGGCTGCGGAAAGTCCATGACTTCCCTTTCACTGATGGGATTGGTGCCCAAAAATGGCCTAGTCCGGGCAAAACATATATGGTTCCAGGGAGAGGACCTCTTGGAAAAAAGCGGGGATGAGATGCGCCAGCTCCGGGGGGATCAGATGGCTATGATTTTTCAGGAGCCCATGACCAGCCTGAACCCAGTTCTCACCATTGGCTTTCAGATGTCCGAGGTGCTGACGGTCCACCGGGGGATAACCCGCCAGGAAGCGGAAAAACAGTCCCTGGCTATGCTGGAGCGGGTGGGCATCGCCATGCCGGAACGGTGCCTGCGTTCCTATCCTTATGAGATGTCCGGGGGGATGCGCCAGAGAGTTATGATAGCCATGGCGCTGCTCTGTAGTCCCAAACTCCTCATTGCTGATGAGCCTACCACCGCCCTGGACGTTACGATTCAGGCCCAGATTCTGGAGCTGCTGAAAAGGCTCCAGAAAGAAAGCGGGATGTCCATTCTCCTGATCACCCACGATTTGGGGGTTGTAGCCGAAACCTGCAGCCGAGTAGCGGTGATGTATGCAGGTGAGATTGTGGAGCAGGCTGAGGTTAATGAATTGTTCCGAACCCCTCTTCATCCCTATACCCAGGGCCTCATGGGAGCGATCCCCAGATTGGAGCGCGCGGCCAAACGCCTTAATGTCATCCGGGGCACAGTTCCGGCCCTTTCGGAAATGCCTTTGGGGTGTAAATTCCACCCCAGATGCGACGACGCTATGGAAATATGCCGAAACAGCCGGCCCCAATCGGTGCAAATTAAAAGCGGCCATTGCGTTTCCTGTTGGAAATACAGTGGGCCGCTTGAAGGAAAGGGGGAGGACCATGGATCAGACACCACTGCTTGAGGTTAAGGGCTACAAAAAGTGGTACCCTGTCAAAAAGAAGTTGCTGGGGAAAGAAACACAGTATGTCAAAGCGGTGGACGGGGTGAGTTTTTCTATCCGGGCGGGAGAAACCTTTGGCCTGGTGGGGGAGAGCGGCTGTGGGAAAACCACCATCGGAAAGGGAATCCTCCGGCTTCATGAGGCCAGTGCCGGAGAGGTGTTTTTTGAAGGAAGTGATCTGCTGAAGCTGCCGCCCCAGGAGCTGCGGAAAGCTCGTCGTAATATGCAGATCATTTATCAAGATCCCTATTCTTCCCTTGACCCGCGCATGACGGTGGGAGAAACGATTGGGGAGCCTTTGGAGATTCACCGGATCGCGAGCGGCGCATCCAAGCGCCAGCGGGTTCTGGAGCTGATGGACTATGTAGGCCTGGGGCCTTCTTACTACGACCGGTATCCTCATGAATTTTCCGGAGGGCAGCGCCAGCGGGTGGGAATCGCCCGGGCCCTCTGCCTGAACCCCAAGCTGATCGTTTGTGATGAGCCGGTGTCGGCACTGGATGTTTCCATCCAGTCACAGATCCTAAATTTGCTGGAAGATCTTCAGGACAGGTTTCATTTGACCTATTTGTTCATTGCCCACGGTCTGACTGTAGTGAAGCACATCAGTGACCGCATCGGTGTGATGTATCTGGGAAAGCTTATCGAACTGGCGGACAGCAGTGAGTTGTTTGCCCGCCCCCTTCATCCCTATACCGAAGCACTGCTTTCTGCCATCCCGGCCACTGATCCGTCGCAGCGCCGCCAGCGGATTCTTTTGGAAGGAGATGTACCAAACGCAATGAATCTGCCGTCTGGCTGTCGCTTCCACACCCGGTGCCCCTACTGCCAGGCAGTCTGTCGGGAGCAGGAGCCGGAGCTGAAGGAAATGGGAAACGGCCATTTCTGCGCCTGCCACTTTAGCGAAAAACGATAAAAAATCTGAAACGGGAATAGCCACTTGCTGTATCTCAAGAAATGGCTATGGCGGAGAGGGGCGGCCGCCCCGCCCCCTCCGCCGCCCCAGCCTTCCCCGTTTCCCCAAAAACCTTTTCCCGGGGCAGGGGGATATTGACAAAAGCGGAGGAATATGGTATATTTAGTTAGCGATAGCTAACCAACGGGCAAAAGCCCTTTCTTTTCCCCCGGAAGTTAGCTATAACTAACCCAAAAAGGGGGTTATCCCATGTGCCGTCGGTTTGAGGAAGCCCTGGCCTTCCACTGCGGCCCCGCCCTGGCGGGCATCAAGGCCGCCAATCTGGTATCCCTTTCCCGGCGGGATCACCCCCGCTGCCGGGAGCTGGCGGAGGAATACGGGGCCCTCCTTTCCCCCAGGAAAATCCATCTGGAGTGTCTCTGTAGCTGCGGGGAGCGGGTGCTGCTCCTGGTCTACCGGGAGGACCGCCTGGCCCGGCAGCTGGCGGACCCCGCCGTGGCGGCCATGCTGGAGCAGGCCGGCTATCCCCCAGGGGGCGACCCGGCGGCTATGCTGGGGCATCTGCGCCGGCGGCTGGAGGCGGGCGGGGGCTTCCCCCATGAGATGGGCCTGTTTCTGGGCTACCCGCCGGAGGACGTCCGGGGCTTTTGGGAAAACGGCGGCCGCAATTATAAATACAGCGGCGTCTGGAAGGTTTACTCCGACGACGTGGAAGGGGCCAGGGCCGCCTTCCGCCGGTACAGCCGCTGCCGGGACGCCATCTGTAAAAGGCTGGCCGGGGGGATTTCCCTGGTCCAGATGTTCCGCGCGGCCTGAGGGCTGTGGAGAAGGGGCTCTGCCCCTGTCTGTGATAAGGTATCATCAGGAGGAAACGACACCATGAGCAAAATGGCAGTGATCTATTGGTCGGGAACCGGCAACACCCAGGCGATGGCGGAGGCGGTGGCCCAGGGGGGCCGGGACGCGGGGGCGGAGGTGGACCTCCTCTCAGTGTCCGAAACCGACGCCGCCGGGGCCGCGGGCTACCCCCTTCTGGCCCTGGGGTGCTCCGCCATGGGGGACGAGGTGCTGGAGGAGGGGGAATTCGAGCCCTTCTTCGCCGCCCTGGAGGGGCAGCTCTCCGGCAGGCCGGTGGCCCTTTTCGGCTCCTATGGCTGGGGGGACGGCCAGTGGATGCGGGACTGGGTCCAGCGGGCCCGGGACGCTGGCGCCTCGGTGGCGGGGGGCGAGGGCCTCATCGCCAACGAGGCCCCCGGGGAGGATGACCTGGCGGCCTGCCGGAAGCTGGGCGCCGATCTGGCGGCCATGGGCTGAGGGCCGGAATCAACATCAATTTCTCTCCTTCGTCAAAGGGGACGCCGCTTCGGACTTGACCAATCCGGGGCGGCGTCCCTTTTTTGGTTTTGACGGGGGGCTTATGGGGCGGGGGCGGCGGAGATGTTGGCCCCGGCCCGGTCCCGGCGCAGCTCCCACCCCTCGGGGGTGTGGAGGTAGGTGTAATCCCGGGAGTGATAGACCTCCAGGGCGAAATGGACGGTGATTTCTACCGGCTCCACCCCCAGGGGCTCGTCCCCGTAAAGGTCCTCAAAGGGGATGGAGAAGAGAATCCCCAGGACGGGGAGCCCCCGCTCTTCAAAATGGTAGCCCTCCGCCAGCCCGACGCAGCCGGGGCAGAGTTCCATCAGGGCTTGGGCGATCTCCTGACGCGACCTTCGGGGAATCTCCTGGGGCAGGTCCACCCACAGCAGCCGCCCCTCCCCAGGCGCCAGAGGAGGGATGGCCTCCGCTTCCCGCTCCAGGGCGTCGGAGGCGGCCTGGAAGCACAGCTCCCCCAGGGAGCCGGGGGTGCCGGTGGGGAAGAGGACCCGGGTCCAGAGGAACCATGCCAGGAGCAGGGCGTAAAGGGCCAGGTAGAGCTTCCCCGCTTTCCGCAGGGTCATGGGCGGGGTGAGGAAATCGGGGCGCTTCACAAAAACACCTCCTACCGGCGGCGGGGGCGG
>CAJFUT010000045.1 GCA_904420255.1 uncultured Angelakisella sp.
ACCGAAGGGAGGGTGAGCGGTCCCGAAAGGGAGAAACGTCCCAGTGGGACGTTTCAGCTCAAATTCCCGACCGAAGGGAGGGATGTCCGTGAGAAGCGTTTTGCGAAGCGTAAATTTGCGCGCCGCTCCCTGGCTCCGCTTCGCTCCGCAAGGTTCGTTTCTCACATGGGATTTAACAAAAAGAAGCAGCCGCCTGCTAGGCGGCTGCTTCTTTTTGCAAAAACCCCTGGGGGCGCTTTAAATTTTGCCGGTGCTTTTCTGCTTCAGGTATTCGTTGATGAAGCCGTCCAGATCGCCGTCCATCACCGCCTGGACGTTGCCGGTTTCATAGCCGGTGCGGTGATCCTTCACCATGGTGTAGGGCATGAAGACATAGGAGCGGATCTGGCTGCCCCAGGCGATGTCCTTCTGGTCCCCCTTGATGTCCTCGATCTTGTCCAGGTGCTCCCGCTCCTTGATCTCGATGAGCTTGGAGCGGAGCATATTCATGGCCACTTCCCGGTTCTGATACTGGCTGCGCTCCACCTGGCAGGCCACCACGATGCCGGTGGGGATGTGGGTCAGGCGGACGGCGGAGGAGGTCTTGTTCACCTTCTGGCCGCCGGCGCCGCTGGAGCGGTAGACATCCATCTTGATGTCCTCGTCCCGGATCTCCACCGACATATCGGCGGTGATCTCCGGCATCACCTCCAGGGAGGCGAAGGAGGTCTGCCGCCGTCCCGAGGCGTCGAAGGGGGAAACCCGCACCAGGCGGTGGACCCCGGTTTCCGCCTTCAGGTAGCCGTAGGCGTTCTGGCCCTCCACCAGGATGGAGGCGGACTTGATCCCCGCCTCATCCCCCTCCAGGTAATCCAGCACCTTGTAGGTGAAGCCCTTCTTCTCCACATACATGGTGTACATCCGGTAGAGCATCTGGGCCCAGTCCTGGGCCTCGGTGCCGCCGGCCCCGGCGTGGAAGGTGAGGATGGCGTTGCGGGCGTCGTATTCCCCGGTGAGGAGGGTGGAAAGGCGCATCTCCTCCATCGCCTTCTCCAGGTCGTCGGTGTCCTGGAGGGCCTCCTCGTACACCGAATCGTCCTTTTCCCCCAGCCCCAGTTCCACCAGGGTCAGGGTATCCTCATATTTGCTGGTGAGGCGGCGGTAACTCTCCAGCTTCCCCTTCACCGCCCCGGACCGCTGAAGCACCTTCTGGGAGGCCTCGGCGTTGTCCCAAAAGCCCGGCTCGGCGGTGCGCTGGTCCAGCTCCTGGGACTCCACCTCCAGGTGGTCGATGTCCAGGGCCTGGCGAAGGTCCCGGAGCTGGGGCTCCAGGCCGGTGAGGCGCTGCTTCAATTCTTCCAGTTCCAACATTGGCATAACATCGTACCTCTCGAAAAAAATCACGGCCCGAAGCCGCTTCATAACCGTTCTCATTTTATCCTATCTCTATAGAATTGTAAAGCTTTTTTACGTCCGGCCCGGCTGGCCGGGCTGCCGCGTCCGTGAGAGAAGCTTCTGCGGAACGCCAGTTTGTGCCCCGCTCTCTGAGCATATCACTTGGGGTTCGGAAGGCGCTTTGTGGGTTGAGTCCCGGCGCTTCTGTCCGCCCAAGCTACGCGGCGCACAAGCCTGCGCTTCGCAGGCCGCAGCTCACGTGGTTGGCCGCCCGGCCTTCCGGGCCCGCTCCCTGAGCATATCACCTGGGATTCAGGAGGCGTTCTGTGGGTTGAGTCCCGGCGCTTCTGTCCGCCCAAGCTGCGCGGCGCACTTGCTTTCACTTCGCAGGCCGCAGCTCACGTGGTTGGCCGCCCGGCCTGCCGGGCCCGCCTACAAACAAATTTCACAATTATTTCATTGAAAAGATCAAATGGGTATCATATAATAGGCAGTGTTAGGAGTTGATATCGTGTCGAACTATATCGGATACCGCTGCCCGGTATGCGGCAAGACCTTCGCCCAGGGGGACGACGTCGTTGTCTGCCCCGACTGCGGCGCTCCCCACCACCGGGAATGTTACCGGAAGCTGGGGCACTGCGCCTACGAGGACAAGCACGCCAGCGGACGCCAGTGGCAGCCTGAGGGGGAAGCGGCCCAGGACGGCCAGGGCCAGAGTCAGGCCACTCTGGTCTGTCCCCGGTGCGGCTCCCACAACCCGGCCGGCAACATCTTCTGCCAGGTGTGCGGCCACCAGCTTACCGCCGGGGAGAACCCGGGGGTGGATTACGGCTACGGCCCCGACCCGTACCGGAACGGCCCCGAAGGCGGCGGTTACCAGGGCTACCGCCAGGACTACGGCTACGGCCCCCAGCAGGGCCGGGAGCAGCAGGACCCCTTCTTCTCCCCCTTTTCTCCCCGTGTGGACTACAATCAGGAGGTGGCCCCCGGGATCTCGGTGAAGGAGGTCTGCGACTATGTGGGGCCCAACTGCTGGACCTTCGCCTCCAAGTTCAATGCCCTGGCCCGGTCCGGCGGCTTCTCCCTGAACTGGTCCGCCTTCTTTTTCTCCTTCTTCTACTGCTTCTACCGCAAGATGTATAAGCTGGGGGGCATCCTCCTGGCCATCGCCGCGGCGGCCATGATCCCGGTGTTCTGGTTCGCCTATCCCTTTTTCCAGGAGATCTGGAGCCAGTACGGCACCCTGACGGTGGAGGCCCTCACCGCCCTGACCACCACCGCCGCCGCCCAGAATTTCGCCACCGCTTCCTCAGTTTTCCGGGCGGTGATGTTCTTCATCAGCGCCTTCTGCGCCCTTTTCTTCAACCGGGCCTACTTCGCCGAGGTCTGCCGCAACATCCGCTCCCTCCAGAAGAACGGCCACTATTCCTCCGGCTCCCCGGAATACAACTACGCCCTGGCCCGGAAGGGCGGCGTCAACAGCAACGCCGTTCTGGTGCTGGTCTGCACCATCATGGTGGCCTATATCGGCGCCTGCGTCTGGCTCACCTACCAGCTGATATGACCGGCTGCCCCTCAAAACCACGAAAAGGAGAAGCCCCATGAAAGTCACCAAAGCCGTCATCCCCGCCGCCGGCCTGGGAACCCGGGTCCTGCCCGCCACCAAGTCCATCCCCAAGGAGATGCTCCCCATTGTGGACCGTCCCGCCATCCACTACATTGTGGAGGAGGCGGTGCGGGCCGGCATCACCGACATTCTCATCATCACCAGCCGCGGCAAATCCAGCGTGGAGGACTACTTCGACCGCGCCCCCGAGCTGGAGGAGCGGCTGTCCCGCTCCGGCAAGGAGGAGCTGCTCCGGCAGATCATGGAGGTCACCCGGATGGCAGACATCCAGTACGTCCGCCAGCAGGAAGCCAAGGGGCTGGGCCACGCCGTCCTCTGCGCCAAGAGCTTTGTGGGGAAGGAGCCCTTCGCCGTCCTTTACGGGGACGACGTCATCGTTTCCCCCCCGGACCAGCCCGCCATCGGGCAGCTCTGCCGGGCCTACGACAAGTACGGCCTGGGGGTGGTGGGGATGAAGGAGGTCGCCCCCCAGCAGATCGGCAAATACTCCTCCCTGGCGGTGGAGCCTCTGGAGGAGCGGGTCTACAAGGTCACCGACATGGTGGAGAAGCCCTCGCCGGACAAGGTCCTCTCCCTCTTTTCCATCCTGGGCCGGTGCGTCCTGCCTGCGGAGGTTTTTTCCATCCTGGCCGAGACCCCTCCCGGCGCAGGGGGCGAGCTTCAGCTCACCGACGCCATGAAGGTGCTGGCCCGTTCCCAGGGGATGACCGGCGTGGACTACGTGGGCACCCGCTACGACATGGGCAGCAAGCTGGGGGTACTCCAGGCCATCGTGGAGGTGGGGGTGGACCATCCCGAGATCGGGGAGGGCTTCCGGGCCTACCTGCGGGAGTTCTGCAAAAAGCTGTAAGCCTGTTTTTTTGCGGCGGCGGACCTGGAAAGCCTTGACAAAGGCCCTGTCCGCCGCTATAATTTTAGTGTTATGCCGCCGGTTGGGCGGCCTAACTCCTTGCCCTGCCGGAAAATGCAGGGCCTAACGTCCATAAGGAGGTGTAAAAAAGTATGTCCAGACCCAACGCCAGCTATGAAACCGTCATGGTGATCAGCACCAAGAACGGCGAGGAAGCCACCGCCGCCATCGTTGAGAAGTTCAAGAAGCTCATCGAGGACAACGGCACTGTGGAATCGGTGGACGATTGGGGCAAGCGCCGCCTTGCCTACGAGATCGAGGATGAAACCGAGGGCCACTATGTACTGGTGAACTTCACCTGCCCCCCCGAGTTCCCCGCCGAGCTGGACCGTATCTACAAGATTACGGACGGCGTCCTGCGTTCCCTCATCGTCGCCAAGGACAAATAAGGAGGACTGCGGGATGTTCAACAAAGCCATTCTCATCGGCCGGCTCACTGCGGAGCCGGAGCTGAAGCAGACCCCCAGCGGCGTCTACCTGGTGAACTTCCAGATCGCCGTGGACCGGCGCTTCCGCAGCAGGGACGGCGAGCGGCAGGCCGACTTCATCACCATCGTGTGCTGGAGGCAGCAGGCCGAATTTGTCACCAAGTACTTCCACAAGGGCGATCCCATCGGCATTGAGGGCTCGATCCAGACCCGCAATTACGAGGACCGCCAGGGCAACAAGCGCACCGCCGTGGAGGTGGTGGCGGACAATGTCTTCTTTGTGGGAGGCAGAGGGAGCGGTTCCGCAGCGCCGGCCCCCGTCCAGAACACCCCTGCCGCCGCGCCGGCGGCCTATTCCAGCGGCGCCGCCAGCGACTTTGAGGAAGTGGAGATCGACAACGACCTTCCCTTCTGATTCCCGGCAGATCACCAAAATCACCTGAAAAGGAGGGTTTCATACCATGGAGCGTACCGACAGACCCGCCCGCGACAGACGGCCCAAGAGAAAAGTCTGCGCCTTCTGTGTGGATAAGATCGAAAACATCGACTACAAGGACGTCCCCCGGCTGCGCCGGTATCTTTCCGAGCGCGCCAAGATCGTCCCCCGCCGTGTCACCGGCACCTGCGCCCGGCATCAGCGCCAGCTCACCGTGGCCATCAAGCGTGCCCGGCACCTGGCTCTCCTCCCCTACATCAGCGACTGAGCCGGAAAATGCGCCTTTCAGCGCCGCAGCGACTGCTGCGGCGCTTTTCATTTCCCCTGCCGGCGGGAGGCGCCGCGGTTGCGGCCCGCTGCCCCTTTGTGCTACAATGGATTAGCGGGGGCCCTCCCCCGCCGACTTTATCTGACAGGAAGTGCTGTTTCATGCCAATATACCGATGCTCCGACCCCAGCTGCCATTATATCTCCCTGGAGGAGGAGGGCCCTTCGGCCTGCCCCCTCTGCGGGCGCCCCGTCAGGGCCCTGGAGGACCGGGAGCTGAGCGGCAGGGACCTGACCCTTCTGGGGGTCTGGTGGCTGGAAACCCCCTCCCCCGCCGAGCCGGACCCCAAGGGCCGGGCCCTGGCCTGTTTCCAGCGGGCCGCCGCCGAAGGGGATTCCTGGGGGGTCAGCAACCTGGGCTGGTGCTACGAAAGCGGCACCGGCACCGCCGCCGACCCCACCCAGGCGGTCTGGCTCTATCAGCAGGCGGCGGAGATGGGATACATCCCCGCCCTGTGCAACCTGGGCTACTGCTGCCAGCACGGCATCGGCACCCCAAAGGATATGGAGCGGGCGGTGGACTGCTATACCAAAGCCGCCAGCTACAGCTTCCCCCGGGCCCAAATTCTCCTTTCCGACTGCTACTGGCGGGGGGACGGGGTGGAAAAGGACGAGGACCGCGCCTTCCAGCTTCTCCAGTCGGCGGCCTGGCAGGGGGACCCGGCGGCGGAAGCCCGGCTGGGCCGCTGCTACGAATTCGGCACCGGGGTGGAGAAGGATGTGAAGGCGGCGGCCGCCTGGTACCGGAAATCCGCCTACCACGGCAGCGACGACGGCCAGTGCTGCCTCGCCTGGTGCCTGGAAAACGGGGTGGGCGTCCCCAAGGACCTGGAGGCGGCGGTGCGCTGGTACCGGAAATCCGCCCGCCAGGGCAACGCCCGGGCCCAATGCTGCCTGGCCTGGTGCTACGAATTCGGGGAGGGCGTCCCGGAGGACCTGGAGGAAGCGGTGCGGTGGTACGCCGCGGCGGCGGAGCAGGGGTATCCCCGGGCCCAGTGCTGCCTGGCCTACTGCCTGGAAACCGGGCGGGGCGCCCCCAAGGACGAGGCCCGGGCCATGGAGCTTTACCTGGCCTCCGCCGAAGCAGGATATCTGCGGGCCATGCGCTGCCTGGGGCTCAACTACTACTACGGGGAGTGCGGCTGCCCGGTGGATTACCCGGCCGCCGTCCAGTGGTTCCGCCGGGGAGCCGCCGCCGGGGACGGAGAATCCATGTACCGCCTGGGGCTTTGCTGCCTCTATGGCAACGGCATGGAACAGAACGACCAGGAAGCGGTCCGCTGGTACCGCAAGGCCGCCGAGGAGGGCTTCGCCGGAGCCCAGTGCGACCTGGGCTGGTGCTATGAAAAGGGGCGGGGCGTGGAGCAGAGCTGGGAGGAGGCCGTCCGCTGGTACCGCAGGGCCGCCGAACAGGGCAACCCCAGGGGCCAATGCTGCCTTGGCTGGTGCTGCGAAGCCGGAAAAGGGGTAGAACAGAGCTGGGAGGAAGCCGCCCGCTGGTACCACAAGGCCGCCGAGCAGGATTACCCCAGAGGCCAGTGCAACCTGGGCTGGTGCTATGAAAGCGGCAGCGGCGTGGAACAGAGCTGGGAGGAGGCCATCCGCTGGTACCGCAGGGCCGCCGAACAGGGAAATTCCCTGGCCTGGCAGAACCTGGGGGAAATGGCGGAAAAGGGCCTGGGAATGGAAAAGGACCTGGCCAAGGCCCTGGAATATTACCAGAACGCCCTGGCGGCCCAGAAGAATCCCGACGAGTCCAGCCCCGGTTTGGAGGAGGCGGTCCGGCGGTTGAAGGGCCTTTTGGGAGAAAAATGACCCCATGATCTCCCGGGCCTTGAGCGGTGCGCCTACAAGAAAGCTTTGGTTTTTCCCGGCGCGGAAAAGCCAAAGTTTTCCTATGAGCCCCCGCTTGCCAAAGGGGATATTTTCTGTTATACTGAGGGGGAAAGCAGAGGTGGGGCTTGATGCCGGCAATTCGGAAATAATGGGACAGCGGAAGAAGCTCCGTCCATTCGGGACGGGCTGTTTGCTGTACTTGTTTTTCCGAATGCCGGGTCAAGCCGTTTTTGCGGACGGCTTTCCCGGGCTGCGTCCTGGACGCTCCCGGGGAGAATCCGCGGGGAAAAGCACAGTACGGCGGACGGCCCGGGGGCCGTCCGTTTTTCGTTGTCCCAGGGCTCCATATTCCAGATTCAATTCACCAGAAAGGGACAAGGAAATCAATACCATGAACCGCGAGAACAAGCGAAAGCAATATGAAAAAGGCTACTACAAGACCCACCCCTGCTCCGACAGCTTCACCTGCAAGGTCTGCGGCAGACTGGTCACCCCCCAAGGGGCCGGAAGCTCCCACCGAAACCACTGCCCCAACTGCCTGGCCAGCCTCCACCTGGACGTGGAGCCGGGGGACCGGGCGGCGGACTGCGGGGGCATCATGGACCCGGTGGCGGTCTGGGTGCGGAAAAACGGGGAGTGGGCCATCATCCACCGCTGCCGCCGGTGCGGCGCCCTCAGCTCCAACCGGGCGGCCGCCGATGATAACCCCCTGAAGCTCATGTCCATCGCCCTGCGGCCCCTGGGCCAGCCCCCCTTCCCCCTGGAACGGGTGGAGGAGCTGACCCGGATGATGGCCGGGGACGGGCGTCTGCCCTGAGGGCGGCTTTCGGGGCTCCCGGCAATTCGCCGGGAGCCCTTTCCCCTTGACAGGTCCTCCCCCGCCGTCTATAATATCAAGTAATGATATTATCAAACGATATTGCGAGGGGAGGCGGTCCCGCTGCCGAAAAAAGCCATGGAGCTCCTCACCGAGTCCATGTTCTACCTGCTGATGGCCCTGGGCCGGGGACCTATGTGCGGCATCGACGCCGCCGCCTGGATCGAGAGGCACACCGGAGGGTGCCTTCGGATCGGCCCCGCCACCCTTTACACCATCCTGGCAAAGTTCGAGAAAGAAAAATACATCCGAGAGGTGGAGGTGGAGGGGCGCAAGCGCACCTACCGCATCACCCAAAAGGGCCTGGATGCCTATGCGGCCGAGCTGGAGCGCCTGGAGCGGTGCGTCCGGGACGCCCGGCAGGCAGAAGGAAAGGAGGATGTTCCATGAACCCCGGCACCCCCAAAAAACGCCGCGCCTACCGCCTGCCCCCCTGCCCCGCCTACGACGTGGAGGGCACCGAGAGCTGGCTTTCCGACATGGCCCGGGAGGGGCTCCACCTGGCTCCGGACGGCTTTCTGCTGGGCTTTGCCGCCTTTGAGCGGGGCGCGCCCGCCCAGGTGCGCTACCGCCTGGCGGCGTCCCTCCGGCAGCCGGGGCTGCTGGACGACAACGGCGGCGGGCCGGACCCCGAGGCGGTGGAGCTGGGCCGGGAAATGGGCTGGGAATATGTGGCCCGGCGGGGGGACTTCTATCTCTACCGCACCGCCCGGCCCGGGGCCCGGGAGCTGAACACCGACCCGGCGGTCCAGGCCATCGCCCTCCGGGAGGTCCGCAGGCGCCGGCGGGGCGCCGCGCTGGGACCCTTTTTCTGGCTCGTCCTCTGCCTCTTTGCCCTGAGCCGGGCGGGCCTCCTCCGCTCCATCATCCTGGCCGGCACCGGCTTCTCCCTCCTGGCGGCCGCCCTGGCCCTGTGGGCCCTGGGGGATTCCCTGGCGGAGGCGGTCCGGCTGGGCCGGCTGGAGAAAAAGCTCCGGACGGGGCAGCCCCCGGATCACCGCAAGGACTGGCGGAAATCCGCCACCTTCCACCGGGGCAAGGGCCTGGTGCAGCTTGCGGCCGTCCTTCTCTGGGTGGGGATGCTGCTCCACGGGTGGAGCCTTTCGGTCCTGGAGGAGGACCGGATCCCTCTGGCGGACTACCAGGGGGATCCCCCCTTCGCCACCCTGCTGGACTTTGCCGGCGGCCAGGGCCAGTATACCGCCACCATGCTGGGGAAGGGCTTCAACTCGGTGCGGGAATGGGGGGACTGGCTGGCGCCCTACAACGCCCGCTGGAGCGAGCAGGCCCGGATCGTCCGCCCCGACGGGACGGTGCTGGAGGGCGGGCTTTTTCTGGATTACCACAAGGCGGCCAACCCCTGGGTGGCCCAGGAGCTGGCCCGGGAATACCTCCGGGCCGACCTGCGCCAGGAAGGGGCCGTCCCCCTGGATCCTCCCTCCCTGGGGGCGGATTACGCCGCCGCCTGCCTGGACGGGCTGGGCTTCCCCACGGTGGTGATCCGCAGGGGGTCCATTGTGGTCCACGCCTCCTTCCTGGACTTCTCCTCTCCCCAACCCGCCCAGG
>CAJFUT010000046.1 GCA_904420255.1 uncultured Angelakisella sp.
CGGCGGCGTTTTTTTCACCGCCTCCCCCAAAGCCGTTGTTTTTTCCCCCGAAATGTATTATCATGGAGATTGAAAGGCTGCCCCGGCGGCGCGCCGGGCGCTTCCCCTGCGTTTTGAGGAAGGAGTGTCTTTATGAACCGAATCATCGAATGCTATCTGGACGCCTGGCGGAACTGGAACAATTTCTCCGGCCGCACCCGCCGCTCCGGCTACTGGTACGCTTTCCTGGCCAACGTCATCATCGTCTTTGTCCTGGGGATTCTGGCGGGAATCGCCGACATCTTTGAGGTAGTGAGCGGCCTCTATTCCCTGGTTTACCTGGTCCCCAGCCTGGCCCTCACCACCCGCCGCCTCCACGACACCAACCATTCCGCCTGGTGGCTGCTGGTGATCTGCCTGGTCCCCGGCGTCTGCGGCGCCATCATCGCCGTGGCCGCGGGGGTGGCCTTTGCCCTGGCCTTCACCGGCGGCAGCGCCGGCGGCCTGGTGGCGCTGATCCTGGTGCTGCTGGTGGTCTGCCTGGCCTGCTCCATCCTGTTCCTGGTGCTGATGGTGAAGGACAGCGGCCCCGATAACCGCTACGGCCCCAACCCCAAGGGCTATTCCGGCATGGGCTATGGCCCCGGCGGCCCCTCCTACGGCGGTCCCGAGGCCGGCGCCCCCCAGCAGGGCTACCAGTATTCCCCCGATTACAAAGGCCCCGAGCTTTAATCAAGGCCCCATCCGCGCCCGGTTTCCCGCCGGGCGCATTTTCGCCGGGCCCCGGGGCGGGCCTCCTTGACTTTGGCCCCCGCTTCTGCTATCCTAGTTAGAAAATCCCCGGCCGTCCCGCAGGGAAAGACAAAATGAAAAGGAGTTGGTTTCCATGGCGTATTATTACAGCGAGCCCTCCCACACCTTTGGTGAATACCTTCTGGTGCCCGGCTATTCCTCGGCGGAATGCATCCCCGCCAACGTCAGCCTCCGCACCCCCCTGGTGAAATTCCGCAAGGGGGAGGAGGAATGCCCCCTCTGCCTGAATATCCCCATGGTTTCCGCCATCATGCAGTCGGTTTCCGGGGAGAAAATGGCCATCGCCCTGGCCCGGGAGGGCGGCATCTCCTTCATCTACGGCAGCCAGTCGGTGGAGGATGAGGCGGCCATGGTGGCCCGGGTCAAGAGCTACAAGGCGGGCTTTGTCCCCAGCGACAGCAACGTCACCCCCGACGCCATGCTTTCCGACATCCTGGAGCTGAAGGAGCGCACCGGCCACTCCACCGTGGCGGTCACCAGCGACGGCACCGCCGGCGGGGAGCTCTTGGGCATCGTCACCAGCCGGGACTACCGGGTCAGCCGGATGCCCCTGGATACCCGGGTCCGGGACTTCATGACCAAGTTCGACGACCTCATCACCGCCCCCCACACCACCACCCTCAAGGAAGCCAACGACATCATCTGGGCCCACAAGCTCAATTCCCTGCCCCTCATCGACGAGAACCGCCGCCTGCGGTACTTCGTCTTCCGCAAGGACTACGACAGCCACAAGGAAAACGCCAATGAGCTGCTGGACAGCCAGAAGCGGTACATCGTGGGGGCCGGCATCAACACCCGGGACTATGAGGAGCGGGTCCCCGCCCTGGTGGAGGCCGGCGCCGACGTGCTGTGCATCGATTCCTCCGAGGGCTTTTCCGAATGGCAGAGCCGCACCCTCCAGTGGATCCGCCGGCGGTACGGCGATTCGGTGAAGGTGGGGGCCGGCAACGTGGTGGACCGGGAGGGCTTCCTCTTCCTGGCCCGGGCCGGGGCCGACTTTGTGAAGATCGGCATCGGCGGCGGCTCCATCTGCATCACCCGGGAACAGAAGGGCATCGGCCGCGGCCAGGCCACCGCCGTCATCGAGGTGGCCCAGGCCCGGGACGAGTACTTCAAGGAAACCGGGGTCTATGTCCCCATCTGCTCCGACGGGGGCATCGTCCACGATTATCACATGACCCTGGCACTGGCCATGGGGGCGGATTTCCTCATGCTGGGCCGGTATTTCTCCCGCTTCGACGAAAGCCCCACCAACAAGGTCCTGGTGGGCGGCAGCTATATGAAGGAGTACTGGGGCGAGGGGAGCAACCGCGCCCGGAACTGGCAGCGGTACGACCTGGGCGGGGATAAGAAGCTCTCCTTCGAGGAGGGGGTGGATTCCTACGTCCCCTACGCCGGCGCCCTGAAGGACAACGTCAGCGTCAGCCTGGCCAAGGTCCGCTCCACCATGTGCAACTGCGGCGTCCTCTCCATCCCGGAGCTCCAGGAGAAGGCCAAGATCACCCTTGTTTCCGCCACCTCCATTGTGGAGGGGGGCAGCCACGACGTGCTGCTCAAGGACAAGGCCGCGGCCTACAGCTCCAACCGCTGACAACAATTCCCCGCCCCTTTTTATGAAAGGCGGCGGGGATTTTGCGGATAGATTTCCCAGGCGCAGCGTGGAAAAAGCGCCTCGGAAATGGCCATGCGCCGCCTCCAGCGGCGCGGCCATCGTACCGGAAGCCCCCGGGCCGTCCCGGCCCCACGGGCAGCCCCATGCAGTTCCCCATTACAAAAATCCAAAAGGAGGAATTCCCCATGCTGCGTCGCTTTGCAGCTCTCTGCCTGTCCCTGACGCTGATCCTTTCCCTGGCCGCCTGCGGCGGGGAGGAGGCGTCCCAGTCCCCCGCTTCCGCCCCCGAGAGCAGCTCCGCCTCCGAGGAGGCCCAGGAGCCCGCCTCCCAGGAATCCGAGGCCTCCTCCGAGGCCCCTTCGGA
>CAJFUT010000047.1 GCA_904420255.1 uncultured Angelakisella sp.
CGCTTCTGGCGGATGGACTTGTAAAGAAGGCTCTGGGGCAGCAGGGGAACGGCCTTGGTGAGGAATTTGTCCAGGCGCTGCCCGCAGTCGTTGGCGCCGATGACGAAGCGTTTCATGGGATCCCTCCCGGTTTTGGATTCCCCCCAATTATAGCATATTTTCCATCTTGGGAAAACCGCCGCCTCTCCGGGAAACAAAAGCTTTCCCCGCCGGTGAAATTGTGCTATCATAGAAAAAACAGCCGGCGTTTGCCGCGGAAGGGGGCGGGGGCATGGGGATCCACGACGGGCACCGGGAACGGGTCAAGGAAGAGGTGCTGAAAACCGGCCTGGAGCATCTGCCGCCCCACCGGGTGCTGGAGTACCTCCTCTTTTTCGCCAAGCCCCGGGGAGATACCAACGAACTGGCCCACAGCCTGATCCAGCGGTTCGGCTCCCTGACGGGGGTGCTGGACGCGCCCTATGAGGAGCTGCTCCAGGTGAAGGGGGTGGGCAGGAACACCGCCCTCCTGCTGCGGGTCATCCCGGAGGTGGCCCGGCGCTACTACCGGGAAAAGGCGGACACCGCCCCCCGGGGGAACCTGATGGAATGGGTGGCGGAGCAGATGGTGGCCCGGTATGTGGGCTATACCGAGGAACGCTTTATGCTGGTCTGCCTGGACAATAAGCTGAAGGTCCTCTTTTTTGACATGGTGGCGGTGGGAGTGGCGGATTCGGTCCAGGTGCAGTTCCGCACCCTGGCCCAGATCGCCCTGCGCTACAACGCCACCGGGGTGATCCTGGGCCACAACCATCCCCACGGCATGGCCCTTCCCTCCCGGGCGGACCGGGAGGCCACCCGGAACCTGGCCCGGATGTTCCACGGGCTCTCCATCGACCTGCTGGACCACATCGTGGTGGCGGGGGACGACTATGTTTCCATGGCCCAGTCCGGGATGCTCTCCGACGCCTTCCACGAGCCGGGCTGGCGGGAGGGGCCGGAATGACCGGCGGCCCAGGGACGAACGGGGAAAACCAATCCCCGTTTGTTTTTTGCGGCGGCAAAGCGGCCCATAATAAAGATAAGCGCCGGGAGCCCGCGGCGCCGGGAAAATCTTGTCAATGCGGGGAATTTGTGATATAGTAAGAAAATGAACGAATGTTCTGATTTGTGTCTGTCTTTCAAGAGGTGGATGGGTTGGCGGAGGAAAACAGGTATATCATCGATTTCTACAATCATTACGACGAGGACGGCCGCCTGGCCCCGAGGCACGGGACGGTGGAATTCCTCACCACCATGCATTACATCGAAAAGTACATCCGGCCCGGCAGCCGGGTCCTGGAAATCGGCGCCGGCACCGGGCGGTACTCCCATGCCCTGGCCCGCCGGGGATACGCTGTCGACGCGGTGGAACTGGTGGCGCACAACATCGAGGTTTTCCGCCAGAACACCCTGGCGGGGGAGGAGGTCACCGTCGTTCAGGGCAACGCCCTGGACCTTTCCGCCTTTCCCGACGGCCGGTACGACATCACACTGCTGCTGGGCCCCCTGTACCACCTTTACAGCGAGGAGGACAAGCGCCGGGCCCTGGGGGAGGCCATCCGGGTCACCAGGGCGGGGGGCGTGGTCTTCGCCGCCTATGTCATATCGGACGGCTGCCTTCTGGACGAGGGCTTCCTCCGGGGGAACGTCAACGTGGCGGAGTATGTGGAGAAAGGGCTCCTGGACCCCCGGACCTTCGCCGCCAGGTCGGAGCCCAAGGACCTGTTCGAGCTGGTCCGCCGGGAGGACGTGGACCGGCTGATGTCGGCGTTCCCCGTGACCCGGCTTCATTATGTGGCGTCGGATGGCTGCGCCCTGCTGCTGCGGGAGGCCATCGACGCCATGGACGACAGCCTTTTCCGGCTTTACCTGGACTACCACCTGGCCACCTGCGAGCGGGAGGACCTGGTGGGCGTCACCAGCCACGCCCTGGATATTTTCCGGAAATAAGGGGCGTGTCATCCTCCGGGGAGGGGACGGCGGCCCAGGCCCCCCCTTTCCCCGTAAAATACCAAGAAACGAGGTGATCCCATGCCGGATCATTTTGAACTGGTTTCCCCCTTCCAGCCCACCGGGGACCAGCCCCAGGCCATCCAGGCCCTGGTGGACAGCATCCGGGCGGGGAACCGGGAGCAGATTCTGAAGGGGGTCACCGGCTCCGGGAAGACCTTCACCATGGCCAACATCATCCAGCAGGTGAACCGCCCCACCCTCATCCTGGCCCACAACAAGACCCTGGCGGCCCAGCTCTGCTCGGAATTCAAGGAATTTTTCCCCCATAACGCGGTGGAATATTTTGTTTCCTACTATGACTACTACCAGCCGGAGGCCTACATCGCCTCCACCGACACCTATATCGAAAAGGACAGCGCCATCAACGAGGAGATCGAGCGGCTGCGCCATTCCGCCACCTCCGCCCTGGCGGAGCGCCGGGACGTCATCATCGTTTCCAGCGTGTCCTGCATCTACACCCTGGGGGACCCCATCGACTACCAGAACATGGTCATCTCCCTGCGCACCGGCATGGAAAAGGACCGGGACCAGTTCATCAAAAAGCTGGTGGAGCTCCAGTACGAGCGCAACGACCTGAACTTCGCCCGGAACAAATTCCGGGTGCGGGGGGATGTGGTGGAGGTCTACCCCGCCTATTCCGCCGACAGCGCCATCCGGGTGGAGTTTTTCGGGGACGAGGTGGACCGCATCGCGGAGATCAACACCGTCACCGGCGAGGTAAAGAATTTTGTCAGCCATGTGGCCATCTATCCCGCCTCCCATTACATCGTCCCCCGGGAACGGATCCTCCGGGCGGTGGAGGAGATCCGCCGGGAATGCGACGAGCGGGTGGCCTATTTCCGCCAGAACGACAAGTTCATCGAGGCCCAGCGCATCGCCGAGCGGACCAACTACGACATGGAGATGCTCCTGGAAATCGGTTTCTGCAAAGGGATCGAGAACTATTCCCGGGTCCTCTCCGGCCGGGCGCCGGGCAGCACCCCATACACTCTGCTGGACTATTTCCCCAAGGATTTCCTCATGTTCATCGACGAATCCCATGTCACCCTGCCCCAGGTGCGGGGGATGTACGGCGGGGACCGGGCCCGGAAGGAGAGCCTGGTGCAGTACGGCTTCCGGCTTCCCTCCGCCCTGGACAACCGTCCCCTGAATTTTGAGGAGTTCAACCAGAAGCTGAACCAGGTGGTCTACGTCAGCGCCACCCCGGGCCAGCTGGAGCGGCAGAACGGCGCGCCGGTGGTGGAGCAGATCATCCGCCCCACCGGCCTCATCGACCCGGAGATCATCGTCCGGCCGGTGGAGGGGCAGATCGACGACCTGATGAGCGAATGCAACACCCGCGCCGCCCGGGGGGAGCGGGTGCTGGTGACCACCCTCACCAAAAAAATGGCGGAGGACCTCACCGACTACATGGAAAAGGCGGGGATTCGGGTCCGGTATATGCACCACGACATCGACACCATCGAGCGGATGGAGATCATCCGGGACCTGCGGATGGGGGAATTCGACGTGCTGGTGGGGATCAACCTCCTCCGGGAGGGGCTGGACATCCCCGAGGTGTCCCTGGTAGCCATCCTGGATGCCGACAAGGAGGGCTTCCTCCGCAGCGAAACCAGCCTCATCCAGACCATCGGCCGGGCCGCCCGGAACGTGAACGGCCAGGTGATCATGTACGCCGATTCGGTGACCGATTCCATGGAGCGGGCCATCAGTGAAACCTACCGCCGCCGGGAGATCCAGCAGCGGTATAACCAGGAGCACGGCATCACCCCCAAGTCTATCCAGAAGGAGATCCGGGAGGTGCTGGAGATTTCCACCAACGAATCGGTGGACAAGAAGCTGAAGAAGCGGATGAGCCCCAAGGAGCGGGAGGCCATGATCGCCAAGCTCACCGCCGAGATGCGGGCCGCCGCCAAGATTCTGGAGTTCGAGCACGCCGCCTATCTGCGGGATAAGATTCAGAAGCTCCGGGAAGAAAAGTAAACAGGGAGGAACCAGCATTTGGCAACGGATAAAATCATCATCAAGGGCGCCAGGGAAAACAACCTGAAAAACGTGGACCTGGAGCTGCCCCGGGACCAGCTCATCGTCTTTACGGGGCTTTCCGGCTCGGGGAAGACCTCCCTGGCCTTCGATACCATCTACGCCGACGGACAGCGGCGGTATGTGGAGAGCCTCTCCTCCTATGCCCGGATGTTCCTGGGGCAGATGGACAAGCCCGATGTGGACTACATCGAGGGGCTTTCCCCGGCCATCTCCATCGACCAGAAGACCACCTCCAAAAACCCCCGATCCACCGTGGGCACCGTCACCGAAATCTACGACTACCTCCGCCTGCTTTACGCCCGCATCGGCATCCCTCACTGCCCGGTCTGCGGCAGGGAGATTTCCCAGCAGACGGTGGACCAGATTGTGGACAAGGTGATGGCCCTGCCGGAGGGGACCCGCATCCAGGTGATGGCCCCGGTGGTGCGCCGCCGGAAGGGGGAGCACCAGAAGGAGCTGGAGGCGGCCCGGCGCTCCGGCTATGTCCGGGTCCGGGTGGACGGCAGCCTTTACGAGCTTTCGGAGGACATCCGCCTGGACAAGAACAAAAAGCACACCATCGAGGTGGTGGTGGACCGGCTGGTGATCCGCCCGGAAATCCGCTCCCGCCTCACCGATTCCATCGAATCCGCCTCCTCCCTCACCGGGGGGCTGGCCCTGGTGGACGTGGTGGGAGGGGAGGAGATCCTTTTTTCCCAGAACTACGCCTGCCCCGACCACGACGACATCTCCATCGAGGAGCTGGCCCCCAGTATGTTCTCCTTCAACAACCCCTTCGGGGCCTGCGAGAAGTGCACCGGCCTGGGCACCTTCCAGCGGGTGGACCCGGACCTGGTGGTGAGCAACCCGGACCTTTCCCTGGCCCAGGGGGCCATCCGGGCCTCCGGCTGGAATTACCAGGACGGCGGCATCGCCAAGATGTATTTCGACGGCCTTTCCAAACATTTTGACATTCCCCTGGATGTGCCGGTGCGGGAGCTGCCCAAGGAGAAAATGGACATCATCCTCTACGGCAGCAAAGGGGAAAAGTTCCAGATGCAGCGGGAAACCGGCACCATGACCGGCAGCTACTACACCGACTTCGAGGGCGTCATCAACAACCTGGAGCGCCGCTATAAGGAAACCACCAGCGAATACGCCCGCTTTGAGCTGAATAACTACATGACGGCGGTGGAGTGCCCCGTCTGCCACGGGGACCGGCTGAAAAAGATCATCCTGGCGGTGACGGTGGGGGGCAAGAATATCGCCGACTTCTGCAAGCTGTCGGTGAAGGACGCCTACCGCTTTGTGGAGGAGCTGCCCCTCACCCGGCAGCAGGAGCTGATCGCCGGGCAGATCCTCAAGGAGATCAAGTCCCGGCTGGGCTTTCTCATCAACGTGGGCCTGGATTACCTCACCCTGGCCCGGTCCGCCAGCACCCTTTCCGGCGGGGAAAGCCAGCGGATCCGGCTGGCCACCCAGATCGGCTCCAGCCTGGTGGGGGTGCTGTACATCCTGGACGAGCCCAGCATCGGCCTCCACCAGCGGGACAACGACCGCCTCATCGCCACCCTGAAGCGGCTGCGGGACCTGGGGAATACCGTCATTGTGGTGGAGCACGACGAGGATACCATGCGGGCCTCGGATTTCATCGTGGACGTGGGCCCCGGGGCGGGCATCCACGGCGGGGAGATCATCTTCGCCGGCTCCCCGAAGGAGATTGTCAACTGTGAGCAGTCCATCACCGGGCAGTACCTCAGCGGGAAAAAGCAGATTCCGGTCCCGGCGGTCCGCCGCCCGGGGAACGGGGAATTCCTCCAGGTCCTGGGGGCCGCGGAAAACAACCTGAAAAACATCGACGTTTCCTTCCCCCTGGGGACCTTCATCGCCGTCACCGGGGTTTCCGGCTCCGGAAAGAGCAGCCTGGTCAACGAAATCCTCTACAAGGGACTTTCCGCCGCCGTCAGCCGGGCGAGGGTCCGCCCCGGCGCCCATAAGGAGATCCGCGGGGTGGAATATCTGGACAAGGTCATCAACATCGACCAGAGCCCCATCGGCCGCACCCCCCGCTCCAACCCCGCCACCTACACCGGCACCTTCACCGACATCCGGGAGGTATTCGCCTCCACCAACGACGCCAAGATGCGGGGCTACAAGAGCAACCGCTTCTCCTTCAACGTCAAGGGAGGGCGGTGCGAGGCCTGCGAGGGGGACGGCATCATCAAGATCGAGATGCACTTCCTTCCCGACGTCTTTGTCCCCTGCGAGGTCTGCAAGGGGCGGCGGTATAACCGGGAAACCCTGGAGGTCCACTACCGGGGAAAGAACATCTACGACATCCTGGAGATGACGGTGGAGGAGGGGCTGGCCTTCTTCGAGAACCACCCCAAAATCAAGCGGAAGCTCCAGACCCTCTACGACGTGGGCCTGGGGTACATCAAGATCGGCCAGCCGGCCACCACCCTCTCCGGCGGCGAGGCCCAGCGGGTGAAGCTGGCCACCGAGCTTTCCCGGCGCTCCACCGGGAAAACGGTCTATATCCTGGACGAGCCCACCACCGGCCTCCATTCCGCCGATGTGGAGAAGCTCATCGAGGTGCTGCAGAAGTTTGTGGACGCCGGTAATACAGTGATTGTCATTGAGCATAATATGGATGTCATCAAAACGGCGGACTACATCATCGACCTGGGGCCGGAGGGAGGCGACAAGGGCGGCACCCTGGTCTGCTGCGGCACCCCGGAGGAGGTGGCCGCCTGTCCCGCCTCCTATACCGGGCAGTATCTGAAAAACTGCCTGAAAAAGTAGGAAGAATTTTCCCACAGGCACTTTACAAAAATATACCGATGGGGTATAATTAAGAACCGGACAAAACAAAATTCATCAAAGAAGGAGAGATTCACTATGGCAAAGTACGTTTGCACTGTCTGCGGTTTCGTGTACGATGAGGCGGAGGGCTACGCCGACGGCGGCATCGCCCCCGGCACCAAGTGGGAGGATGTCCCCGAGGACTTCACCTGCCCCCTCTGCGGCGTGGATAAGTCCATGTTCGAGGCTCAGTAATCCCGGCGATATTTGGAGGTGTTTCCCATGAAGCAGATCAAAGAGGGTATTTTTGAGGTGGGTGCCCTGAATCCCGCCCTGCGGGTATTCGACATTGTGATGACCACCGATTACGGCACATCCTATAACTCCTATCTGGTGAAGGGAAGCGCCAAGACCGCGCTCATCGATGTCTGCCACAAGAGCTTTTTCGACGTCTACCGGGAGAATATTCGGGAAGTCTGCGATCTGAAATCCATCGACTGCATTGTGCTCAACCACAATGAGCCGGACCACACCGGCGCCCTGGCCCAGCTCCTGCCGGAGCTGCGGGAGGATGTGGCCATCTATACCTCCCAGGCCGGCTCCATCTACATCAAGGCCATCACCAACCGCGCCGACCTGAACCTCCATGTGGTGAAGGAGGGGGATTCCCTGGACCTGGGGGGCAAGACCCTGCGGTTTATCCCCGCCCCCTTCCTCCACTGGCCCGATTCCATCTTCACCTACCTGCCGGAGGAAAGGGTGGTGTTCACCTGCGATTTCCTGGGGGCCCATTACGCCGAGCCCTACCTTTTCGACACCAACATGGCCTACCCGGAGAAGTACCGCAAGGCTTTCCTGGGGTATTACCAGGCCATCTTCGGGCCCTTCAAGAAATACGTCCTGGCGGGCCTGGAAAAGCTTGGAAAGCTGGATTTCGATATGGTGCTGCCCAGCCACGGCCCGGTCCTCACCAGGGGCTGTATGCTGGAGGAGGCCATGGAGAAGTACCGGGAGTGGAGCACCCCTGTCCGGCGGGAGCGCCGCCGGGTCCCGGTATTCTACACCAGCGCCTACGGCAACACCCGCCGGCTGGCCCAGGCGGTGGCCAAGGGCATCCTCAGCAAGGTGGACGCCGAGGTGCCCCTCTTTGACATCATCGACCACCCCATGGCGGAGATGCACCGGGAGCTGAACGAATCCGACGCCTTTGCGGTGGGCACCCCCACCATCAACCGGGATGCGGTTCCCCCTGTCTGGGAGCTGCTGGCCGGCATGGACGCCATCGGCTGCCAGAAGCGGCCCTGCGCCGTCTTCGGTTCCTACGGCTGGAGCGGGGAAGGGGTCCCCAATGTGGCGGCCCGGCTCTCCTCCCTCAAATGCGCCCTGGCGGCGGACCCTCTCCGGGTCACCTTCGTCCCCGCCCCCGAGGACCTGAAAAAGGCGGAGGAGCTGGGGGCAGCCCTGGCGGAAAGCCTGTAATCACACAAAACAAGAGAAGGCCGGCCGGTAATCGGACCGGCTTTCTTTTTGTTGAAACGACAGGGGAAAAATGCTATAATTATTCTGTTAAGCCATTAGCCGAAACCCCTTGCCATACTGTTTTTTTCGATTCGGAGGACTGAATTTGCCGACGATACAGAACCCTGTTTTGGAATATGCCCGGATGGCGGAGCAGCGGGAATATGTCCGGAAAATCCGGGAGACCCTGGCCCTCCGGTACGAAACGCCCCCTCTGGCCCTGGTCCACAGCTACGGCTGCCAGCAGAACGCCGCCGACGGGGAAAAGCTCAAGGGCCTGCTGGCCCAGATGGGCTACGGCTTCACCGATTCCCCCGACGAGGCCGACCTGATTATCTA
>CAJFUT010000048.1 GCA_904420255.1 uncultured Angelakisella sp.
ATCCGGGACCGGGAGATCACCAAGCTCTACCGCTGCCTGGTGTTCGGCACCCCCTCCCCGGCCCACGCCCTGAAGAAGGCCTTCCTCCGGAAGGACGCCGGAGCCGCCCAGGTGGAGGTGCTGGACCATCCCGTCCCCGGCGGACGGACCATCCTCACCGAGTACCAGGTCCTGGAATCCCGGGGCGGGGTGAGCCTCCTGGAGGTGAAGCTCCACACCGGGCGCACCCACCAGATCCGGGCCCACATGGCCCACCTGGGCCACCCCCTGGTGGGGGACACGAAGTACGGCTCCGCCCGGGAGAACCGCCGCTTCCCCTACCGCTGGCAGGCCCTCTGCGCCTGGCGGATCGTCTTCGACTTCCCCACCCCGGCGGAGCATCTGGACTACCTCCGGGGCCGGAGCTTCCAGCTGGCGGCCCTCCCCTTCTCCTTGGAGGAACTGCCGGAAGGACAGTAAAGTCAATCGCCTTTACTATCCTTCCTTCGGCCCCGGAAGCCCTTCCGCCTGGGCTGTCCCCTCGGTGCGCAGGCGGTAGACCGCCCGGAGCCATTCCGGCTGGGAAGCCATCTCTTCCCGCATTTTTTCCAGCGCCCTCCTGCCCGTCCGCCGGTCCAGGAGGGCGAACATTTTCTCCAGAGGGTCCCCGGAGCCCAGGCTCTCCCCGATGGGCCGGTTCCGGTACTGCTCCAGGGCGGTGCAGAATTCCTCATCGGTGTACTCGGTCCTGGCGGAGGCGGGGTACGCCTTCAGCAGTGCCTGGAAGCCCCGCCAGTACTCCCCGGTGGACATGGGCCGCTCCTTGGGGGAGATCCCCTCCCGGATGAACCAGGAGTTCACCGTCTCCCAGGAGAAGCGCTTGAAGCTCCTGCCGTCGAGGAAGAGCTCGAAGGCCCGGCAGCCGTCCATCCCCACATAGCTGGTACAGCCGTACCGCACCCGGCCCTTCAGGGGCTCCGCCAGCATCTCCTCCTCCAGGTATTTCCGCATCCCGCTCCAGGATGCCAGCGCCTTTCCCAACTGGACCTCCCTCCTTCCGGGGCCGGGCCCCGTCCCCCTCAGAAGAGGGAGAGCTGGCTGTGCTCCGCCAGCCCCTCCAGGGAGCCGGCCTCCCGGAGGATCTCGATGACGCTTTTGGAGGCGCCGGAGCGGCTGGCCACCTCGTCCACCGAAAGGTAGGGCCCCTCCTTCCCCGCGTCTTCCAGGGCCTGGGCCGCCGCCATCCCCAGCCCCTTGAGGCTGGTGAAGGGCAGGCGGATCTTCCCGTCCTCGATGCGGTACAGCCCGGCGCTGGAGCGGTGGAGATCCACCGGCAGCAGCTGGATCCCCCTTTTCAGCATCTCGTAGATGATCTGGAGCATTTCCAGCTGGCTGTCCTCCTTGGGGGTGCGCTCGTTCCCCTTGGCGTAGAGGGCGTCGATGCGGCTCTTTACAAAACCCTGGCCCTTCATGGCGGCCATGGCGTCGAAGTCCTCCCCCCGGATGGTGAAGATGACGGCGTAGAACTCCTTGGGGTAGTAGATCTTGTACCACCCCAGGCGGATGGCGGAGATGACGTAGGCGGCGGCGTGGGCCTTGGGGAACATATATTTGATCTTGAGGCAGCTGTCGATATACCACTCCGGGACCCCGTGGTCCCGCATATCCTGCTTCATCTCCTCAGTGAGGAGGGCCGGGGCCTTCCCTTTCCGGGTGATCTCCATGATCTTGAAGGCCAGCTTCGGCTCCATCTTGTACTTCAGGTACAGGGTGGTCATGATGCTGTCCCGGGTGCCGATGACGTTGGAGATGGTGCAGGTGCCGGCGGCGATCAGGTCCTTGGCGTTGCCCAGCCACACGTCGGTGCCGTGGGAAAGGCCGGAAATCTGGAGCAGGTCGGAAAAGTTCTGGGGCTTGGCGTCCATCAGCATCCCCCGGACGAAGTTGGTGCCCATTTCCGGCAGGGCCAGGGTCCCGGTTTCGCACTTGATGTCGGAAAGGTCCACCCCCAGGGCCTCGGGGGAGGTAAAGAGGCTGTAGACCTTGGGGTCGCTCATGGGAATGTCGTCGATCTTGACGCCGGTGTAGTCCTCCAGGTACTTGAAAAGGGTGGGGGCGTCGTGGCCCAGCTCGTCCAGCTTCAGGATGGTGTCATGGAGGGAATGGAAGTCGAAGTGGGTGGTGATGATATCCCCCTCCGATTTGTCGGCGGGGTGCTGGACCGGGCAGAAGTCGTAGACCTCGTGGTTGCTGGGGACCACCACCATCCCGCCGGGGTGCTGCCCGGTGGTGCGCTTGACCCCGGTGCAGCCCTTCACCAGGCGGTTTTCCTCGGCGGCGGTGACCACCAGCCCCTTTTCCTCCAGGTAGTGCTTCACATAGCCGTAGGCGGTCTTTTCCGCCACGGTGGAGATGGTGCCGGCCTTGAAGACGTGGTCCTTGCCGAACAGCTCCTCGGTGAAGGCGTGGGACCGGGACTGGTATTCCCCGGAGAAGTTCAGGTCGATATCCGGGGCCTTGTCGCCGTCGAAGCCCAGGAAGGTTTCAAAGGGGATTTCGTGGCCGTCCTGGCGCATGAGGGTGCCGCACCGGGGGCAGTTTTTGGCCGGAAGGTCAAAGCCGGAGCCCACCGAGCCGTCGGTGATGAACTCGCTGTGCTTGCACTGGGGGCAGACATAGTGGGGCGGCAGGGGGTTCACCTCGGAGATCCCCGCCATGATGGCCACAAAGGAGGAGCCCACCGAGCCCCGGGACCCCACCGAATAGCCGCACTCCACCGAACGCTGGACCAGCTTCTGGGCAATCATATAAAGGACTGAGAAGCCGTGCTTGGTGATGGAGGAAAGCTCCCGGTCCAGGCGGGTTTCCACGATTTCCGGCAGCGGGTCGCCGTAGATGGACCTGGCCTTTTCGTGGGTGATGCGGATCAGGTCCTCCTCCGCCCCGGGAATGGTGGGGGTGAAGGTGCCGCTGGGGATGGGATGGATGTGGTCCACCAGGTCCACAATCCGGTTGGGGTTCTCGATGACGATCTCCCGGGCGGTTTCCTCATCCAGATAGGAGAACTCCTCCAGCATCTCCCGGGTTGTGCGCAGGTAAAGGGGCGCCTGGAGGTCGGCGTCCTTGAAGCCCTGCCCCGACATGAGGATCTCCCGGAACTTGGCGTCCTTCCGGTCCATGAAATGGACGTCCCCGGTGGCCACCACCGGCTTGCCCAGGTGGCGGCCCAGCTTCAGGATGGTGCGGTTGAAGTCCTCCAGCTCCTTCTCGCTTTTGGCCGCCCCCTCCCGGATCATAAAGGCGTTGTTCCCCAGGGGCTGCACCTCCAGGTAGTCGTAGAAGGAGGCGATTTCGCAGAGCTCCCCCCAGCTCTTTCCCTCCACCACCGCCCGGAACAGCTGCCCGGCCTCGCAGGCGGACCCGATGAGCAGCCCCTCCCGGTATTTTTCCAGCTCGCTTTTGGGGATCCGGGGCTTCTGGAAGAAGTGGTCCAGATGGGCGTAGGAAACCAGGCGGTAGAGATTTTTCAGGCCGGTGTCGTTTTTGGCCAGGATGATGATGTGGTAGGGGCGGGTCTTGACGTTGCCCTGGACCGAAAGGGAGGTATTGATGTCCCAGACGGTGGCGGCCCCCTTCTCCCCCTTCAGCTTTTCCAGCATCCGGAGGAAGATTTCCCCCAGCACCCGGGCGTCGTCGTCAGCCCGATGGTGGTGCTTCTGCTCCACCCCCAGGTGCCCCGCCAGGATGTCCAGCTTGTGCTTTTTCAGCTCCGGGTAGAGGGCCCGGGCCATGATGAGGGTGTCGATGCTGGTGAGCTCCCGGGAGAGTTTCGTCCGGCCCATGGCGGCCCGGAGGAAGCCCATATCAAAGGAGGCGTTGTGGGCCACCAGGATGCGGCAGCCGCCGCAGAAGGCGAAAAACCGCTCCAGGGCCTCCTTCTCCGAGGGGGCGTCCTTCACCATCTCGTCGGTGATGCCGGTGAGGCGGACGATCTCGGGGGGGATGAGGGTTTCGGGATTGACAAAGGTATCGAAGCTGTCCTCCACCTTCCCATCCCGGATGCGGACGGCGCCGATCTCGGTGAGGCGGTCGGAGGCGCTGGAAAGGCCAGTGGTTTCCACGTCAAAGACGATGTATTCCCCGTCGATGGATTCCTCGCAGGGGCCTTTTACCGCCGGGACCATGTCGTCCACAAAATACCCCTCCACCCCGTAGATGACCTTGAAGTCGGGGTTGGATTTGCGGATCTTCTCGGCGGCGGCCACCGCCTCGGGGAAAGCCTGGACCACCCCGTGGTCGGTGATGGCGATGGCCCGGTGCCCCCACTTGGCGGCACGCTTCACCAGCTCCGCCGCGGGGGTCATGCCGTCCATGGCGGACATGGTGGTGTGGCAGTGGAGCTCCACCCGCTTTTCCTCGGCGTCGTCGGTGACCTCGATTTTTTGGACGGTGCTCACCGCCACAGGGCTCATGGTGACGTCCCGGTCGAATTTGTTATAGGCCACCTCCCCCTGGGCCAGCACGGTGACCCCCGGCTTCAGGACGTCGGTGAGGGCGGCGCATTTCTCCTTCTCCACAAAGAGCTTCAGGTTGATGGAGCCGGTGTAGTCGGTGATGCTGACGGTGAGGATGGTTTTGCTCCCGTCCCGGATGTCCTTGGCGGACACATCGAAAATATCCCCCCAAAGGACGGTGCGCCCCGTTTCGGCGTTCACCTCCCCAATCTTGACCGGCGGGGTGCGGATCTCCTTCCCCAGCACCGCCGAGGCGGAGCCCGGCACAAAGGAAAGCTCCTGGAAAAAGTCCCCCTGGTAGCCGCGGCGGGGGCTTCCCCCTTCCCCGCCGCCGGAACGCTCCCGCCGGGGCCGGGGGGCGGCTTCCTCCCGGGGAGCGGGCGGGGCCATCACCTTGGGGGTGTGGTCGGCGTCCAGAGGGGACTGGACCTGCCCGTCGTTGCCGCAGAGCTCCACCCTGGCCCGGACCTGGAAATCCCGCTGGAGAATGGCGGCGATCCGTTCCTCCACCTGCTGGGCCCGGAGGAACTCCCCGCCCCCGTTCTGGAGGCTGATGGTAAAGAGGCCCTCCTCCGGGTCATAGCCGGCGCTGGCGCCGATGAAAAAGCCGTTGATGGGGACCCCGGAGGCCGCCAGCTCCCGCACCACATTTCCCAGGCAGTCCCCCGAGAGGAGCTCCGGGCCATAGCGGCAGCGGATGGAAAAATCCTCCAGAAGGCAGGCCAAACGCAGCGCCGACTGGACAGCAGAAAGCTCACCCCCGTCCAGCAAGGTATCGGAGGTGAGGCTTACGCTCATTCGTTCCTTATTGTCCGAAAGGGAGATGCCCGTCACCCTGGCGGCCGCCACCGCCGGGGAGAGGGGGGCGTATCCCCCGAAAAGCTCTCCAAAGGTGTTCAAAACGTATGTACTCCCATATGTTCCCGGCCGCTCCTCACAGCCGCGCCACTTCCTCCAGAAGGACCGCCACCATCTGCTCCTCCGGTACCTTCCGGACAATCTCCCCCTTGCGGAACAGCAGGGCCTCCCCCTTTCCTCCGGCGATGCCGATGTCGGCGTCCCGGGCCTCCCCGGGGCCGTTGACGGGGCAGCCCATAATGGCGATCTTGACGTCCTTTTGGCAGTCCCGCAGGGCCTCCTCCACCTCCCGGGCCACCCGGAACAGGTCCACCTGGCAGCGCCCGCAGGTGGGGCAGGAAACAAACCTGGGGCCGTTCCGCAGCAGGCCCAGCCCCCGGAGGATATCCCGGGCGGCGTAGACCTCCTTCACCGGGTCGTCGGTGAGGGAAACCCGGATGGTGTCCCCGATATTGTCCGCCAGCAGGGCCCCGAAGGCGGCGGCGGATTTGATAATCCCCATCCGCTCGGTGCCCGCCTCGGTGACCCCCAGGTGGAAGGGGCAGTCGGTCTGCTCCGCCGCCAGGCGGTAGGCCTCCACGGTGGTGAAAACGTCGGAGGACTTGATGGCCACCACATAGTTGTGGAAATCCAGCTCCTCCAGGAGCCGGATGTTCAGCAGGGCGCTCTCCGCCAGGGCCTGGGCGGTGGGGCGCTGGTATTTTTCCAGGATCTCCCGCTCCAGGCTGCCGGAATTGACCCCGATGCGGATGGGGATATCCCGTTCCCCGCAGGCCTCCACCACCTGGCGCACCTTCTCCTGGTCGCCGATATTGCCGGGATTGATGCGGACCTTGTCCGCGCCGGCCCGGGCGGCCTCGATGGCAAGGCGGTAATCAAACTGGATGTCCGCCACCAGGGGCATGGGGGAGGCTTCCTTGATGGCCTGGATCAGCCGGGTCCCCCCCTCCCGGGGCATGGCCACCCGGTTGATCTGGCACCCGGCCTCATAGAGGGCCCTGGTCTGGCGGACGTTGGCTTCCATATCCTCCGGCGGGGCGCAGAGCATGGACTGAATGGCCACGAGGTTCCCCCCGCCGATGACCACCGAGCCGATCCGCACCTCACGGGTCTTTTGACGTTTCATGGCTTGTCACCTCGTTATAGATTCAGGGGCCTGCCAGCAGCTTGGCGATGTCGCTGAAGGTGACCACCGCCACAAAGGCCAGCAGCAGCACCATGCCGGCGGCGTTGATATACGCCTCATATTTGGCCGGGATGGGCCGGCGGAAAAGCATCCCCACCAGGAGGAAGAACATCCTCCCCCCGTCCAGGGCCGGCACCGGCAGGAGGTTGAAGACCCCCACGTTGATGGTGATATAAGCCACCAGAATCACCAGGGACCGGAGCCCCTGGTCCGACGCCTGCTGGATCACCGTGGCCGTTCCCACCGGCCCGGAGAGCTGGCTGAGGCCGAACCGCCCGGTGACGATGTCCAGAAGGGAATACCACACCTGCTTGACGGTGGAAACGGTCCACTGGAAGGTGTAGACCACCGAATTGCCCAGGGTGGGCTCCGCCCCATAGAAGACAAAATCGATTTTCAGGGTCCGCTGGCCGTTCCCCGCGTCCTCCATCTGGAAGGGCACCGTGAGGGACACTTCCTCCCCGGGGTCCTTCTCCCCCAGGCCGAAGCGGGCCAGCAGCCGCTCCCAGCCGGTCATGGTAAGGTCCCCGCCCCGCAGCACCGTCAGGTCCACCACGCCGTCCTCGTCCCGGATCAGCTGGAACACCACATCGTTATAGTTGGGGGTGTTGTAGCCGTTCACCTCCACAATCCGGTCCCCGGACTGGAGGTAGGAGGCGGTGGCCGCGCCCTCGTCCATCCGGGCCACCACATTGGTGCCCAGCAGGTCCATCTGGCTGGTGGAGACGCCCAGAAGGGCCAGTCCCAGGAGGAGGTTCATCCCCGCCCCCGCAAAAAGGATGAGGAACCGCTGCCAGGGCGGGCGGTTGCAGAAGGCCCTGCCGTCCCGGCTTTCCTCATCCTCCCCTTCCATGGCCACATAGCCGCCGATGGGCAGCAGCCGGATGGAGTACTGGGTTTCCCCTTTCCCCCAGCCCAGGAGCCGGGGCCCCATGCCGAAGGAAAATTCATTGACCCGCACCCCGAAGAGCTTGCAGAAGGCGAAATGCCCCAGCTCATGGAGGGTGATGATCACCCCGAAAACCAAAATTGTCAGCAATACCGTTTTCAAACCATCAATCTCCTTGGGCCGGGAAGCCCCGGCGGGCATAAAAACCCCTGCAGGCTGAGCGGTGTGCCCATAAGAAAGCTTTGCCGGGAATACCGAGAAAAAACGGTCATCTGCGGTGTTGCCGTCCCTTGCCATCCACCAAGGATGGCTGCGGGCCGGCGCCTTGCAGCTGGCCCTTTTTTCTGGATTCCTGG
>CAJFUT010000049.1 GCA_904420255.1 uncultured Angelakisella sp.
CACGGGGGTCCGGGGGGCTCCCCGGCCGCTCTTTGTCACTTTCTCTCGGCAGAGAAAGTGAAGCCCGGACTTCCGGTCCGACCGGAGCAATACCCGAAAGAGGCCCCGCGCAGCGGATTCTTTGGCCACTTTCTTTTGATCAAGAAAGTGGCGGCGGGGTGGCCCCCGCTGGCAATGACGTTAGTCACGGTGAAAGAAGCGAAAATGAGTGCGCCGCTCAACTTAGTCTGATAAAAAATCGCCTTTTGAATCCTAAGTGATATGCTCAGAGAGCGGCGCACAAACTGGCGTAACGTAGGCGCTTCTCTCACGGACGCAAAAAGAGCGGCGGCGGGGCTGCCCCGCCTTAAGTATCAAATTCGCAGAAATGGAGGGTGCGGGAGTCGCTGTCGTAAATGGCCAGGGTGAAGTTGAAGGAGTGGCGGTCCAGCACCTGGGAAGTGTCCTGAGGGTCGGCGGCCTCGCTGTGGCGGTCCTCATAGTAGTACCAGCCGTTTTCCACCAGGGGGAGCAGGGGCTCCCCATCCTCCCCGGTCAGGTAGGGGCCCTCCTGGACCACCCAGCCCTCCGATTCCTCGGTGAGGCCGTAGGCCAGGATGGTGAGGGGCTCATCCAGGGGCAGGGGCTGCCAGCCGGCCCGGCCCCGGATTTCATTCAGAAAGGCGTCGTCGGGGAAGGCCAGCTGGATATAGGAAACCCCGTCCCCGTGGAAGCCCCCATGGGAATCCTGGGCGGATACCGCCTCCCCGGCGGAGCAGTCCACCCCCAGGGCGTCGGAAACCGTGTCCTGGGGGGAGGAGGAGCCGCAGCCCCCCAGGCTGAGGGAGATGGCCAGGATGACGGAAAAAAGTTTTGCGGGAATCGAGAGCATGGTGATTCTCCTTTCTGTCCGATCAGTTGAGGTCCATGGGCGGCTTCTCCGGGAGGGCGGGCTTTGGCAGGAAGCCCTGGGAGGCCTCCGCCGCCAGGCTCCGCTGGAGGCTCCAGTGGGAAAGGCCGTCCCAGTTTTGCGCGTCCTGGGCGGCGGCCCCCAGCAGCCCCTCCAGCTGGGAGAGCAGTTGGGAATTCCCGTCGGCGATCTCCCGCAGGTAGAGGAGCCGCAGCTCCGGGGCGCCGGCCACGGCGCAGGACCGCAGCTCCTCATAGGAGCCGGTGATGGCCGCGGGGTCCCCCGAGGATTCGTAGCGGGCGATGGCGCTGCGGACGATGAGTCCGTTCACGTCCAGGTAGCAGAGAAGGAGGAAGAGGGCGCAGAAGGAGCCTGCGATCCACCGCGCCAGAGGGATCTTCCGGAATTGGGACAGGAGCACCAGCCCGAACACCACCGCCAGCAGCACCATGAACCATGTGGTGCAGACCCGAAGCCAGGTGACGCCGCAGAAGCGGATATACAGTCCCATCTTGCAGATGGCAAGGCCGATGAGGAGCAGGGTCTGGCAGCAGAGCAGGGTATGGAAAACCCGCAGAGGCGCGGGGGATCGCTGAGAGGAGGGGGCCAGGAAAAGGTGGATGCCCCAGAGGACCAGGAGGTTTACCACCGACACCCGGCAAAGCTCGAAGAACCCCTGCCGGGCGAACTGGGAGTAGTCGTAGGGGGTGAGCCCCTGGGTGGAGAGGAAGCCCGCCAGGGAAACGGCCCCCGAAAGGAAAAAGAGGGCGTAGATGAGGCAGAGGAGGGTCAGCAGGGTGTAGGCCGCCGCCGCGGGGAGGACCCGCCTCCGGGCGGCCCGGGCCGCCAACTTTTCCGGGGTGAGCTCATGGGTGTAGCGCCGGTGCTGGTTGCCGTAGATGAGGCCGAAAAGGTAGCAGCCCACCGGGACGGCCAGGATGGTGGAGGGGGAGAGAAGGCTTTCCCACCGCACCAGGGCCTCCAGCTGCCCCAGCAGCCCGGCGAAGCCCTCCTCCACCCGGGAAAGCTCCAGGCAGACATACCAGGCCAGGGGCGCGGAAAGGACCAGGGAAAGGGCTACGGTGAGAAGGCCCTTGCCGCCCTTGGTTTTGGCGAAGCTGTTTTTCACCGCCGCCCCCAGGCAGCCGAAGTTCTGGAAGGGGATGATGAAAAGCTGGTTCCGCAGGTCCGCCAGCACCCAGGGGCCCAGGCGGTTCTCCAGGCGGCTGCCCCCCAGGGCCCCCACCCAGTAGGCGGTGACGATAATCAGGAACAGGATGTTGAGGAAGGCCAGGGGGCCGTTGTCCACCAGGGAAAAATTCAGGGCGGAAAGGAGCATCACCCCCAGCCAGGGGAGGCTCTCCCGGGGGATGGGCAGCCCGGAGAGCCGGCGGTAGGCCAGCACCCAGAGGGCGAAGCCCAGGGTGTAGAGGGTGACCCCCAGGCCGGGGCGCGGGGTGGTCACCAGCCGCAGGAAGAGCCATCCCGCCAAAAGGGCCAGGAGGGCCGCCCCGCCGTCCAGGGGGGCCGCCTCCACCGGGAGCCGGGGCTTCGCCGCCGGGGGCTGGGCCCAGCCCTGCCAGGGGGCCTGGCCGGGAAGGGGGGCGTTTTGGGGCACACCAAGGGAAGCGGGTGCCGGGGCATCCGCGGGCAGCGGGTTCCGATTCATCTTTGTTACCTCACTTTTCTTCCGGGCTCTCCGGCCCGGGGCGGTACTCCAGAATGTCGGCGGGCTGGCAGTCCAGGGCCCGGCAGATCATTTCCAGGGTGGAAAAACGGATGGCTTTCGCCTTGTTGTTCTTGAGGATGGAGAGATTGGCGGGGGTGATGCCGATTTTTTCCGCAAGCTCCCCGGCGGAGATTTTCCGCTTTGCCATCATCACGTCCAGGTTTACCAGAATGGCCACGGCGGCCCCCCCTTTCTCAGATGGTGAAGTCGTTTTCCTCCTTCAGGGCCAGGGCCTCCTGAAAGACATTTTTGATGACCCGGAGGATGAGGCACATAAAAGCCGCAGCCGCCGACACCAGCAGGAAGGGGAAGAAAAACCAGGCCGCCCCCAGGCAGATGACCGCCACCGCCCCGCAGCACCAGGAGATGCGCCGCAGCCGGGAGATGTTCTCCCGGGTGAAGACCTCCCCCCGGGACAGGCTCCCCAGCAGCCGGTCCAGGTACCAGAGCAGCAGGGCGGCGGGCCCGGCGCAGAGGTAGAAGGCGGCCGAGATGGCGGTGACCACCACCGGGGGCTTCTGGGTGACGGCTACGAAGAAGGCGGCGATGCCGGGGACCACAAAGAGCCCCAGGGCCAGCAGCCCCAGAAAAAGCCGGGTGAAGAAAACCGAAAGGCGGATGGAATGGTCCTTGTTCCACATAGCACACACGCTCCTCATTGGCTTCGGTGATTTGATGATACCATGGGAAAAATTGAATGTCAATATATTTTTATCGAAAAACGATAAATTATTTTCCCAAAACAGTAATTTCGGAAATGCCGCCCCGGTCCCCCCCAGAGAAACGCGGGGCGGGCGGCGCCCTGCGGATGGAGAAAAAGGAAAAGAAGCGTAAAAGACCTTTTAAATTTCTGAAAAATCTGGTATGATATATCGTTAGAACAGAGAAAGGAGGTCGATCACCCATGGAGAAGGCTTATATCGGCGTATTCGGGATGGGGGTGATGGGCCAGAGCCTGGCCCTCAACATCGCGAACCACGGTTACGCCGTCGCTGTCTACAACAAAGACCGGGAAAACACCGAGGCGTTTCTGAAAAAGGCGGCCGGCCGGGAGAACGTCACCCCCTGCTGGACCCTGGAGGAATTCGCCGCCTCCCTGGAGGCCCCCCGGAAAATCCTCCTGATGGTCACCGCCGGGAAGGTGGTGGACCTGGTGATCCAGAGCCTGCTGCCCCTGCTGGACCGGGGGGATATTGTCATCGACGCCGGCAATTCCTATTATGCCGACACCCGCCGCCGGGAACGGGAGCTGCGGGAGCGGGGAATCCGCTTCTTCGGCATGGGGGTTTCCGGCGGGGAGCGGGGCGCCCTGGAGGGGCCCTCCATGATGCCCGGCGGGGACCCGGAGGCTTACGGGTATCTGAAAGAGCTCTTTGAGGATATGGCCGCCAAGACCCCCGACGGCACCCCCTGCTGCGCCTACATCGGGCCGGACGGGGCGGGGCATTATGTGAAAATGGTCCACAACGGCATTGAATACGCCGACATCCAGCTCATCTGCGAGTGCTACCAGCTGATGCGCTTCGCCGCCGGGATGGAGGTGGAGGAAATCGGGGCCGTCTTTGAGGAATGGAACCGGGGCCGCCTCCAGTCCTACCTGGTGGAGATCACCGCCAAAATCCTGGGGGTGCGGGACCCGGAAACCGGCAGGCCCATGGTGGACGTCATCCTGGACGCCGCCGGCCAGAAGGGCACCGGCAAGTGGACCTCCATGGAGGGGCTGGACATCGGCGTGCCCATCCCCACCATCGCCGAATCGGTGTTCGCCCGGTATCTCTCCGCCCTCAAGGAGGAGCGGGTGGCGGCCGCCAAGGTGTTCCCCTGGCAGTCCCGGGCGGCGCTGCCCGACCGGGAAACCCTGGTTTCCCAGCTGGAGGAAAGCCTTTACGCCGCCAAGGTCTGCTGCTACGCCCAGGGCTTCGCCCTGCTGCGGGCCGCCTCGGAGCAGTACGGCTGGGGCCTCCGCTATGGGGAGATCGCCCTGCTGTGGCGGGAGGGCTGCATCATCCGGGCCCGCTTCCTGGAGGATATCGCCGCCGCCTTCCGGGCCCAGTCGGACCTGCCCAACCTGATGCTGGCCGACGCCTTCGCCCCGGCCCTCCGTCAGGCCCAGGCCGCCTGGCGGAGCATCGCCGCCCTGTCGGCCCTCAGCGGCACCGCCGCCCCGGCCCTTCTCAGCACCCTGAATTACTTCGACTCCTACCGCACCGCTGTCTGCCCCGCCAGCCTTCTCCAGGCCCAGCGGGACTTCTTCGGCGCCCATACCTACCGCCGCAGCGACCGGGAGGGGGTATTTCACACCCACTGGGAATCATACTAAGTGGAAGGGTTCCCAGGCAGAAAGGAATTTATGAGCACAGCGCAAAAAGCGCCGGAGGCCGGGCTTTTCCGGCCGAAGGCGGTGATCTTCGATATGGACGGGCTGATGCTGGACTCGGAGCGGCTCAGCCTGGAGTTCCGCCGGCGGATCCACGAGGCCCGGGGGCTCCCCTTTGAAAACCTCCTCCCCTATACCATGGGGAGGAACACCGAGGCCGCCCGGCCCATCTACCTGGCCCATTACGGCCAGGATTACCCCTTTGAGGAGATCCGGGCGGAGATCGGGGAGATGTGGAGCCGGTACCTCCGGGAAAACCCCGTCCCGGTGAAGCCCGGGCTGTTCCCCCTGCTGGATTACCTCCGGGAGCGGGGCATTCCGGCGGCGGTGGCCACCTCCACCTCCCGGGAATCGGCCCTCCCCAAGCTGGAGAAGGCCGGCATCGCTCCTTATCTTACGGCCATGGTCTTTGGGGACATGGTGAAGCGGTCCAAGCCGGAGCCGGATATTTTCCTCACGGCGGCGGCACAGCTGGGGGAGGACCCCGCCGGCTGCATGGTGCTGGAGGACAGCCCCAACGGCATCCTGGCGGCCCGCCGGGCCGGGATGGCGCCGGTGATGGTGCCGGACACCGTCCAGCCCGATGAAGCGACGAAAAAACTCCTGTACGGCTGCGTGGAGCGGCTGGACCAGGTGATTACCCTGATGGAAGAAATGGAGGACGAACATGGAATGGAGAGGAAACCCCGTATCTGAGGGGATCGCGGTAGGAAAGGCATACCTGTATCAGCCCTACGTCCCGGAGGTGGTCAAGGGGGAGATCCCGGAGGACCAGGTGGCGGAGGCCACCGCCCGGTATGAGAAGCTCCGGGAAACCGCCAAGGAGGAGCTGGAGGCCATCCGGGAGCAGCTGGAGAAGTCCGGCAGCGCCGACAAGGCCAAGATTTTCAAGGCCCACCTGGACATCCTTTACGACGTGGCCATGGACGAGGAGATCAAGGACGCCATCGCCTACGACTACCTGACCCCGGAATGGGCCATTCACAAGGTCTACGAAAAGTTCATCAAGATTCTGGGCAAGGCCGCCGACGACCTGATCCGGGAGCGGGTGGCGGATATGCGGGACGTGAAGAACCGCCTGCTCCGCATCGCCGCCGGCGTGCCGGAGAAGAACCTGGCCGTCCTGGCCGAGCCGGTGGTGGTGGTGGCCCACGACCTGCTCCCCTCGGATACCGCCACCCTGGACCGCCAGCGGGTGCTGGCCATCGTCACCGAGATCGGCGGCGCCACCTCCCACAGCGCCATCATCGCCCGGAGCTATGAGATCCCCGCTCTGCTGGGGGTGGAGGGGATCATGGGCCGGCTGACCCACGGCCAGGAGGTGGCGGTGGACGCCCTGGAGGGGCTGCTCATCGCCGACCCCGCCCCGGAGCAGAAGGAGCTTTTCGCCAGGAAGCGGGAGGAGTTCCTCGCCCGCCGGGCCGAGGAGAAGAAGTTCCTGGGGGCAAAGCCGGTGATGGCCGACGGCACCGTCATCCCGGTGGCCCTCAATGTGGGCTCCGCCAGCGACCAGGAGCTGGAGGGGGAGAAGTACACCGACGGCGTGGGGCTTTTCCGCACCGAGTTCATCTACATGGGCAAGGAGCAGCTCCCCACCGAGGATGAACAGTACGAGATATACAAGAAGATCCTCCAGAAGTTCGGGGACCGCCCCGTCACCCTGCGGACCCTGGACATCGGCGGGGACAAAAAGCTCCAGTGCATGGAGCTGCCGGTGGAGGAGAACCCCTTCCTGGGGAACCGGGCCCTCCGCCTCTGCTTCCAGAAGCCGGAGGTGTTCCTGACCCAGCTGCGGGCCGCCCTCCGGGCCTCGGTCCACGGCAACCTGTGGATCATGTTCCCCATGGTGGGGAGCCTGGACGACATCCGCCGGGCCAAGGAATTTGTCCGGGAGGCCAAGGCCCAGCTGGACAAAGAGGGCGTCCCCTACAGCCCCGATGTGAAGCTGGGAATCATGATTGAGATTCCCTCCATCGCCCTCATCGCCGACCTGGCCGCCCAGGAGGTGGACTTCGCCAGCATCGGCACCAACGACCTGATCCAGTATTCCACCGCGGTGGACCGGATGAACCCCGAGGTGAGCAAATACTACCAGAGCTACCATCCCGGCGTTTTCCGCCTCATCGGCATGGCGGTGGAGGCCTTCAACAAGGCCGGCAAGCCCATCAGCGTCTGCGGCGAGATGGGCGGCGATCCCCTGGCGGCCTCGGTGCTGGTGGGCCTGGGGATGAACAAGCTGAGCATGGGCCTGGCCTCGGTGGCCCGGATGAAGAAGGTCCTTTCCGGCCTCACCATGGAGAAGGCCCGGCATATGGCCCGGCTGGCCCGGACCCTGCCCACCGCCGCGGATGTGGAAGCCGCGCTGAAAAAGGAGCTGGAACAGCTTCTGTAAATAGATGCCCCCCCGCGGCGGCGCCGCAAAAAACACAACGGAGGAGAAAAGCCAATGTATAGCAAAAAAGTGACGATCCTGAACAAAACCGGGCTCCACGCCCGTCCCGCCTCTGAGTTCATCAGCATGGCCAGCAAGTTCAAATCCCGCATCACCATCAAAAAGGTGGGGGGCGACGAGGAGGACGAGGCCAACGCCAAGTCCATCGTGATGGTCCTTTCTCTGGCCCTGGCCCAGGGCACCGAGGTGGAGATCACCGCCAAGGGCGAGGATGAAGCCGAGGCGGTGGACGCCCTGGTGGAGCTGGTCAATTCCAAATTCGGCGAGGAATAAGGCGCTCAATCAAAACCACGCGTTAAACGCGTGGTATGCACAAGCCCTGAAAGGGCATATTACAGGCAAGCGTCTTAAGACGCACTGAATAAG
>CAJFUT010000050.1 GCA_904420255.1 uncultured Angelakisella sp.
CCGTCAGCGGCCAGTGCCCCATCCCGGAGGAACCCTGCGCCACCGGGGCCTTTATCCGCCCCCTGATCTGGTCCCCCTGCACCAGTGACGCCCACCTCTGCGCCACCGGCTGCGCCTCACTGCCCTACCTGGTGGGCAAGGCGGTGGGCCACGAGATGTGCGGCGAGATCACCAGGGTGGGCCCGGAGGTCCGGGATTTCAAGGCGGGGGACCGGGTCATCGTCTGCTCGGTGATGCCGGTGTGGCGCAGCCTGGAGGCCCAGGACGGCCGGGCCAAGCAGCACCAGGACAATATGTACGCCGGGGTGGATTTCCCCGGCCGGGGCGGCTCCTTTGTGGAGGAATACTATATCCGGGACGCCGATATGAACCTGGCCCTCATCCCCAAGGGGGTTTCCCTGGAGCAGGCGGTGATGGTGCCGGATATGATGTGCACCGCCTTTGAGGGGGTGCGCCAGCTGGACCTGGAGTACGGGGCCTCGGCGGCGGTGCTGGGCATCGGCCCGGTGGGGCTGATGGCGGTGCGGGCCGCGGTGCTCCATGGGGCCGGGAGGGTGTTCGCCATCGGCTCCCGCCAGGTCTGCTTTGACGTGGCAAAGGAATACGGCGCCACCGACCTGGTGGATTACCACAACGAGGATTACCTGCGGCAGATTGTGGCGGCCAACGGCGGCCCGGTGGACGGGGTTGTCCTCTGCGGCGGCAGCGAAAAGGAGCTGAGCCGGGGCCTTTCCGTCCTGAAGAAGGGCGGCACCCTGGTGAACCTCAGCGCCTATTTCAGCGGCGCCCCCATCGAGATCGACCCCGCCGTGTGGGGCTTCGGTTACGGGGACAAGACCATCCGGGGGGTGGGCTGCGGCGGCGGGCGGCTCTGGATGTCCCGGATGGCCCAGCTCATCGCCACAGGCCGGGTCCGGCCCGAAAAGCTCATCACCCACCGCTGCCACGGCATGGAGCGGATCCCCGAGGCCATGGACCTCTTCCTGAACCACGACCGGAGCCTCATCAAGCCGGTCATCTACAACGATTGATCTTCTAATAAAAGAAAGGATGTTTTGTATGGAATACGCCGCCTTGAACAACGGCGTCAAAATGCCCATGGCGGGCATCGGCACCTTCCTGCTGACCCCGGACGAGGCGGAGGCCTCGGTCCTCAGCGCCCTCCAGTGCGGTTACCGCCTCATCGACACCGCCAACGCCTATGTCAACGAGAAGGCGGTGGGCCGGGCCATGAAGCGGTCCGGCCTGCGGCGGGAGGAGATTTTCCTGGAAACCAAGCTCTGGCCCAGCTTCTACGAGCAGCCCGACGCGGTGGAAAAGACCCTGGAGCGGCTGGGCACCGATTATATCGACCTGCTGCTGATCCACCAGCCCGCCGGCAATTACATTGCTGGCTACAAGCTCATGGAGAAGGCTTACAAGGAGGGCAAGGTCCGGGCCATCGGCCTTTCCAACTTCAATGAGGGCCAGATCCGGGAGATCCTGGGCAGCTGTGAGGTCAAACCCGCCGTCCTCCAGACCGAGGTGCATCCCTATTGCCAGGAAAAGGAACTGAAGAAGTTCCTGGCGGGGGAGGACATGGTGATCCAGGCCTGGTACCCCCTGGGCCATGGGGACAAGGCCCTGCTGGAGGAACCCCTTTTCACCCGGCTGGGCAAGAAGTACGGCAAGTCCAACGCCCAGATCATCCTCCGCTGGCACATCCAGGACGGCAATATTGTCATTCCCGGCTCCAAGAACCCCGCCCACATCCAGGATAACTTCGACCTGTTCGACTTTGCCCTGACCCCCGAGGAGATGGGGGAGATCGCCGCCCTGGACAAGAACACCCGCTACTACACCAGCACCCCCGAGCTGCTCCGGCGGTACGCGGAGATGGTACCCCCGGTGGATGAGCAGAAATAAGAAGGAGGAATCGACCATGCGGAAGAATTTCGGCTCCAAGCCCTGGCTTTACCCTCTGCCGGTGCTGATTGTGGGGACCTACAGCCCCGACGGCGCCGCCGACGCCATGAACGCCGCCTGGGGCGGCCTGTACGACGCCGACAAGGTGGTGCTCTGCCTCAGCGCGGGCCACAGGACCACCGCCAACATCAAGGCCCGGGGGGCCTTCACCGTCAGCTTCGCCGACGCCGCCCACCTGGTCCCCGCCGACTATGTGGGGATGGTTTCCGCCAACAGCGAGCCCAGAAAGCTGGAAAAATCCGGCCTCCACGCCGTGAGGAGCGAGCTGGTGGACGCCCCGCTGTTCCAGGAGCTGCCGGTGGCCATGGAGTGCCGGTTCCTCAAGGCCACCGAGGAGGGCAACATCATCGGGGAGATCGTCAACGTCAGCGCCGACGAAGGGGTGCTGGGCGCGGACGGGAAGCCGGACCTTGCCAAATTCCGGCCCATCTCCTTTGAACCGGCCCACAACGCCTACCATGTCCTGGGGGAAAAGGTGGGGAACGCCTTCCAGGACGGCGGCGCCCTGAAATAACCGCGGTTTGATACGGAGCAGGAGGACGGAACATGACTGGTTTGGAAAACAAGGTTGCCGCTGTCGCCCAGGGCGCGGAATCATCCGCGGGGAGGCATGGGATGGAACGGCCTTTTGTTGTCTGCCATATGCTGACCTCCCTGGACGGGAAGATCGACGGGGCGTTTTTTGCCGCGCCCCAGACGGCCCCGGCCCTGCGGGCCTACGGGGAGCTGCGGAGCTTCTACCGCTGCCAGGCCGTCCTCTACGGCGCCGCCACCATGCTGGGCGGCTATGCCGATGGGCCGGCGCCCCGGCTCCCGGCGGCGGAGGCCCCTGTGCCGCCGGGGGATTATGTCAACCCGGAGGGCCGGGCGGTGGGGAATTTCATCGTTTCCATGGACCCCAGGGGGGAGCTGGGCTTTTCCTCCCACCTGCTGGAGCGGAAGGGCCGCCCCGCCGCCCATGTGGTGGAGGCGCTGACCCAGGAGGCCCCTCCGGAATACCTGGCCTATCTGCGGCGGCTGGGGATTTCCTACCTCCTTGCGGGGGAGGGCCGGCTGGACTGCCGGCTGCTCCTGGGCAAGCTCAAAGAGCTCTTTGGGGTGGGGCGGCTGATGGTCGCCGGGGGAGGGATTACCAACTGGTCCTTCCTGGGGGAGGGCCTCATCGACGAGCTGAGCCTGGTCATCGCCCCGGTGGCGGACGGCAGCGCCGCCGCCGCTTCCATCTTTGAGGAGGCGGATTTCCTGCCGGCTTATGGCCCGGAGCCTTTCCGGCTGGAGGAAGCGAAGCCACTGGAGGGGAATGCCCTGTGGCTGCGCTACCTCCGCGCCGGGAGCG
>CAJFUT010000051.1 GCA_904420255.1 uncultured Angelakisella sp.
CCCCGCACCGCCGCCCCCGAGGCCATCGGGGAAATCCCCATCCTGGCCACCTACAAAGAGGGCCGCTCCATTTTCAGGTCCGTGAGAGAAGCGCCTTCATGGCGGTAGGTGGTGCCCCGCTCTTTTAGATCCGTGAGAGAAAATTCTGCAAGGCGGAAGTGACTGCCCCGCTCTTTTAGGTCCGTGAGAGAAAATTCTGCAAGGCGGAAGTGGCTGCGCTGCTCTTTGGGGGTCCTGCGGGACCCCCGCTTCTTTTTCCGCAACGCGGCGCCTTCTCTTTCCTTGGATGAGCTGCCGCCTATCGAGAGAGGCTTCAAAATCAAATGCGAAAAAACACACCTCCGGCCGCAGGGCAGCGGCTTCTAAACTGTGCCGCCAACTGCCTGCGGCCGGAAATGTGAAGAAGGATATGTGGCTTCTCAGGGAAGCGGCAGCGAAAAACGCGGATAAACGCCGCCCGCACCTATGTGTTTATTTGATCACCACTTTATCCCAGGTGGCCATGGCCTCCTCGCTCATCTCCTGGCCGATGCCGGGACGGTCGTTCATGTAGTAGCGGCCGCCTTCGGGAGCCCAGGGATACTTGCCGGCCTTCTGATAGTCGGTCTTGAAGTTGGCGCAGTGCTCCTCATGGATGACAAAGTTGGGGATGACGGTTTCCACATGGAGGGCAGCGGCGGTGGCGATGGGGCCGCCGCAGACATGGAGCTGAACGCCGATGTCGTAGACGTTGGCCATGTCGCAGATCTTCTTAACTTCGGTGATACCGCCGGTGTTGCACAGGTCGGGCTGAGCGATGCTCAGGGTGCGGTCCTCGAAGAACTCACGGAAGCCCCAACGGGTGTAGCTCCGCTCGCCGGTGGCCAGAGGCAGGTCGCATTTCTGCTTGATGTGCTGGAACACCTTGGGGTTGGAGGGCATAGTGGGCTCCTCGAAGTACATGATGCGGTAGGGCTCCAGGGACTTGCCCAGGGTTACGGCGGTGTTGGCGTCCAGGGTGGAGTGGATCTCGATGATGATATCCAGCTCGTCGCCGCCGGCTTCACGGGCAGCAGCGATACGCTCCACAGCGATCTTCCGCAGGGCTTCAGGATAGGCGCCCTTCAGGTTGTCGCCCCGGCGCATATAGACTTCCTCAAAGCTTTCCTGGCCCAGGCCGGCGAAGCAGGGGTCGATCTTGACGGCGTCATAACCGTCGGCCATAGCGTCCTTGACGGCGTTGTAGTAGTCCTTGGGGTCGTACTGAAGAAGGGATTTGTCGTACTTGGTGATGAGGGTCCGCCAGCCCATCTGGAGCTGGGAAGCGTAGGCCCGGAGGGATTCATGGGTCTTACCGCCCAGCAGCTTGTAAACCGGGAGCCCCAGCGCCTTGCCCTTAATATCCCAGCAGGCGATGTCGATGGCGGCCATGGCGGCGGTAACAGTGACCCCGCCGTTCATGCCCCAGAAGGTGTGACGGTGCAAATGCTCCCAAATCCTTTCGGTGTCAAAGGGGTCCATGCCAATGACCAGCTTGGCGAAATCCTGGCAGTTGCCCCAGGCGGCGGTCTGGCAACTGCCGTAGCAGAGGCCGGCCTCACCGAAGCCGCTGATACCCTCGTCGGTGTTGACCTTAATGGTGATAAATGGGCCCTTGTAGCACTCTACGCTTGTGATTTTCATGAACTTACCTCCTTTTCATATAGCAGGCCGCGTCGGCGCAGCCTTGGGTACATTGGGGGAACAGGTGGCCTTTGGCCGCGTTTTTCCATGCGGAAAGAACAGGGATCAGGGAACCCGCTGGTCAGCCCATAATCTGCATCAGCAGCAGGCCGTATCCATAGGAGATGGCAGAGAAGATCAGCACCGAGGGAAGCGCCTTTACCACAATGTCTCCCAGGGTGGTGTGGAAATAATCCGCCGCCACAAAGGAGCAGACATGGGTGGGAGAAACCTCCATGGCGGCCCAGGCGATACCCATGAGCATCACCAGCAGGGGGATGCCCCCCTCGGGAAAGGCCAGGAGCGCCATGGGAAGGCACAGCGCGATCATGGTCTGGGAGCCGCTGATCACAGTGCCAAAGAAGAAGAGAAGGGAGAAGGAAAGGGTCATGGGGATGGGGAACTGCCCGAAGAAATCGGGAAGCAGCCCCAGAACGCCGGTGTAGGAGAGCACCGCCTTGAAAAGCATAATCAGGTACATATTCCCCAGGAGGACCGGCTCCGCCGACCTCACCAGAAGATCAGGAAGATCCTTGGGGGAGAAATGGTCGGCAAAGTAGTTGACCACGATCACCATGGGACCGGCAAAGCACACCGAGATGTTGAAGGCGATGATGATCACCAGCACCGCGATGAGGGTCCACAGGTTCTGAAACAACCGGATGATCTCCTCCTTGGCCTGGACGGTTTCAGACAGGGGCGGCATCTCCTTGGGGATCTTCCGCAGGTAGGTGAAGTACACCACCAGGCAGGAGAGAAAGACCAGGGGGATCATAGAGAGTACGAAAACGCCGGCATTCTGTCCGGACAGCGCCAGTGCCAGCAGCACCACCGGATATGTGGGGAGAAACATCTCGGGGATATGGCGGTAGTAGCAGGCCACAAAGGTCTTGGATTTGGCATCCATATACTCCCCGCAGGTTTTGTCCACCATGTCGGAGCAGACCGTCATCACCGCGGCGGAGGGCAGCAGTCCCATAATGGCCGGGGGGATCATGGCGTTGATCCGGCGGTTTCGGATCAGCCGGTTGAACGCGTCCTTGGCGTTTTCCAGGCGGCCCTTCTTTTCCAGCATCAGCTGGAGGAAGATGATGACATAGAAGCTCACCAGAACGTCGATGGTATCCCATGCCACCGTCTGCTTCAGAAGAATCTCCGCCGCCGTCAAAGGATTGATCCGGAACAAAATGATTGTTGCAAGTATTCCCGCGATCATGGCCACAAAAAGGGGTTTCTTCATCCAGATCAGGACAACGATCACCAGGAATACAAGAAATAAGCAAAAAACATCCATAAGCTTCCTTACCCGCCGGGGCTGCCGATTTCTCGGCAGCCCCGGCGTCTTTTATCAGTTACTTGCCGGCTTGTACTCGGTGACTTCCTCGTGGAGAAGAGCGGTCTCAATCGCAAAATCGGACAGCTCCTGACCAAGGCCCGGACGGTCGGGAACGATGTAGCTGCCGTCCACCGGCTGCAGGTCGTACTTGCCGAGAACATTGATGGCGTCCTGGGTGGTGCGGAAGTGGTGCTCATGGATGGAGAAATTGGGGATGGCGGCCTCCAGCTGGAGGGAAGCTGCATTGGTGATCACGCCGCCGGCCACATGGACCTGGACCCGGGCGTCAAAAATATGGGCCAGGTCGGCGATCTTCTTCAGCTCGGTGATGCCGCCGCAGTTGCAGGCGTCGGGCTGGATCAGCTGGATGGAGTAATCCTTCAGGAAGTTATAGTAGCCCCAGCGGCTGTAGATCCGCTCGCCGGCGGCCAGAGGGGTCTTGATCCGATGGCGCAGCTCACGCATCACATCAGGGTTCAGCATGGTGACAGGTTCCTCATATGCCATGATGCCGTACTTGTCGCACAGCTCGCCGATGGCGATGGCGGAGTTCAGGTCGGTCTGGCAGTGGTTTTCCACGATAATGTCGATGGTGGGGTATTTTTCACGGATGGCGTTCATCCGCTTCTCCACCCGGCACAGGAGCGCCTTGTCAACAAAGCCTTCCTTGGCGGCGTGGGGGATCTTTCCGGCGTTATCGTCGTAGGTGGTGAAATCAATCTTCACCGCATCGTAGCCCTCGCTTACCGCATGGGTAACGATGCCCACATATTCTTCTGGAGAGCCCCAGGGGCCGATCTTACTGGTCCAGCCAAACTGCAGCTGGGAAGCATAGCAGCGCAGCTTATCCCGGCATTTGCCGCCCAAGAGCTGATAAATAGGGACCCCAAGAGCCTTGCCCTTGATGTCCATCAGGGCGATATCGATGGCGGACATACCGGCAAAGACAACCACACCGCCCCCCTGGCCCCAGAAGGTGCCCTTGAAGATCTCTTCCCAGATGGCTTCGGTGTTCATGGGGTCCTTGCCGATGATATGGTGGGCCATGTCGATCACCATACCGTAAGCAGCACGCCAGCCGGTACCGTAGGCGATTCCGGCTTCGCCGTCGCCGTAGATTCCCTCGTCGGTATAAACACGGCAGCAGATGGGCTTGCGCATCTCAGCCTGCGCGCCCGCGTTCAGGACCCAGACGTCAACCTTTGTGATCTTCATGCGATTCTCCTCCTTTTTTGCGGGATGATTCCCAGCGGGCCGGACGGCCCGTTTTCTCTTACTCGATGGTAACCTTGTCGCAGTTCCGGAAAGCCACTTCGCTCAACTCGTTGCCGATGCCGGGCAGGTCGGGCACGGAGTATTTGCCGTTCTCGGGCTGGTAATCGTAGATGCACAGCTCGCGGTTGTAGGGGCTCAGGGCGTAGGTATGATGCTCGTGGATGACGAAGTTGGGGATGGCGCATTCCAGCTGGAGGGCCGCCGCGGTGGAGAGGGGGCTGCCGCAGGCGTGGACCTGGACGCCCACATCAAAGGTGTAGGCCATGTCGCAGATCTTCTTGATCTCGGTGATGCCGCCGCAGGTGCCCACATCGGGCTGGATGACCTGGATGGCGTTCTCCTTGAAGTACTCGATGTACTGCCAGCGGGTATAGATGCGCTCGCCGTTGGCCACCGGCAGGCCGGTTTCCTCGTGGACGAACCTGGAAAGCTGGGGGGTGGGGGTGGAGGGCTCCTCGAAATAGAAGATATTGTATTTCTTCACCAGGTTGCCCAGCTGGGCGGAGGCCTGGGAATCGGTAAAGGAGTGGTTCTCGATGATGATATCCACATCGGGACCGATAGCCTCCCGCACCGCTTTCACCCGGGATTCGTACATCCGCAGGTATTCGGGCTTCAGCAGGCCGATCCGATCCAGGTCGTTGTAGTTCCCTGCGTCGGGCCGGAAGGTGAAGAAGTCGATCTTGATGGCGTCGTAGCCGTCCTCCACCGCCCGCTTGGCCTCCCGGGCATAGTCCTCGGGGGAGCGCTGGGGGATGATGTCCGGGCCCCAGCCGAACTGGAGCTGGGAGGCATAGCAGCGGAGCTTTTCCCGGCGCTTGCCGCCCAGGAGCTTGTAGACAGGGACGCCGAAGTATTTCCCTTTGATGTCCCAGAGGGCGATGTCGATGGCGGAGATGCCGGCGAAAATCACCGGGCCGCCATTCTGCCCCCAGAAGGTGGTGCGGTAGAGCTTGTCCCAGATGATCTCGTGGTCAAGGGGATCCATCCCGATGATGAGCTTCGCAAAGTTCTGAACGATGCCGAAAGCCGCCACCTGAGCCTCGCCGTAGGCCAGAGCTGCTTCGCCATCGCCGTAGATGCCTTCATCGGTATAGATGCGGCAGACGATGGGCCGCCAGTGGCCGTTCTTCAGGTTGGTCTTCAGGTGCAGGATATCCACCTTCGTGATCTTCATCTTGATACTCCTTTCAGCCCCCGGGCAGGAACCGGGGGATATGCCCTCCGCCGGGAACGGGGAGGTCTGGTCCGCCCCGGCGGAGGGGGATCCATGGAAGAGAGCTGCCAGACCGGGGCCGGAGGAAAGGACCTCCGGCTCCGGCCGGCGCCCGGATGGAGCACCGGACAAAGGGAGCAGCCGGCGCCCCCAGGACGATCAGAGCAGGGCCAGGGAGAACCAGGGCACGAAGGCCACCACGAAGAAGGCCACGCAGAGGCCGATGAGGAGCGGGATCTCTGCTTTGGTGATCTTGTCGATGGAGATGCCCGTCATGGAGGAGCCCACGAAGAGGTTCACGGCCACAGGCGGAGTGACGAAGGCGATGGCCAGGGCCAGGTCCAGGATGATGCCGAAGTGGATGGGGTCGCAGCCCACCTGGGTCACCACCGACAGCAGGGTGGGAGCCAGGATGATGATGGCCGGAGTGGTCTGGATGAACATACCCACGATGAACATGATGACGAAGATCATGAACATGACCACATAGTAGTTGTCGGAGATGCTGAACATGAAGTCGGCGATAATCTGGTTGATGTTCAGGTAAGCGAACACCGAGCCGGTGGCGTCGGCGGGGCACATGATGAACATGGTGCCGGCGATGAAGGCCGCGTTGTCCCGGAAAATGAGCCAGAGGTTCTTCCACTTCAGCTCCTTATAGAGGACAAAGCCCACGAAGATGCCGTAGACCACGGAAACCACAGCGGCCTCGGTGGCGGTGAAGAAACCGGAATAGATGCCGCCCAGGATGATGATGGGCATAATAAGGGCCCATTTGGCGTCCCAGAAGGCGTGGAGGGCGTTCTTGATGTTGAACTTGTTCTCGCCCTTCAGGCCGCGCTTCTTGCAGTAGAAGTAGTTGATGATGATGAGGATGCCGCCCACCACGCAGGAGGGGAGCAGGCCGGCGATGAAGAGGTCGCCCACCGACTGGCTGCAGGTGACGCCGTAGAGCACCAGGGGGTAGGAGGGGGGCACGATGACGCCGAGGCCGCCGGCGCAGCAGGCCAGGGCGGTGGCGTAGTATTTATTGTAGCCGTCCTCCACCATCATGGGGATCATGATGGCGCCGATGGCGGCCACGGTGGCGGGGGCGGAACCGGAGACCGCGCCAAAGAACATACAGGCGATGACGGTCACCATGCCCAGGGAGCCGGTGACGCCGCCGATCAGGGAGTTAGCGGCGTTGACCAGGCGCTTGGAGAGGCCGCCGGTCTCCATGATGGTGCCGGAGATCATGAAGAAGGGGAGGGCCAGGTTGGTAAAGACGGCCACGCCGCCGTAGGCGGTCTGGGCCAGGAAGGACTGGGTGGTGACCGGGTCAATGGCGATGAGGGCGATCATGGCGATGAACATGGCCACCGCGATGGGCACCCCGAGGAACATCAGCCCGAACATCACAATGAACATTACCGCAGTACCCATTAGGTGTTCCCTCCTTTCGCCGCCGCGGCTTCCTTGGCGGCCTTCTTGGCCAGATAGACCTGCTCGCACTTATCCAGATCCATGGACGGCTTGGAGGCGCCCAGGTTCTTTTCATCCTCGTGGTAGAGGCGGATGGTGTCCTGAACGATCCGCACCATGCTCAGGACCAGGCCGATGGGGATGATGGAGTAGACGATCTGCTGGGGCAGGCGGAGCATGGTGGTCTGGCTGGAGCCCAGGCGCTGGATAATCCCCATCATCTGATAGATGAACCAGATATCAAAGCCGAAGAAGATCACGTTGGAGATAATGAGCATGACCTTCTTCACCTTAAAGGGGACCATCTCCAGGACGAAATCGATGCGCAGGTGCTTCCGGGTGGTGACAGCCGCCGAGATGGCGAACCAGATCATCCACACAAACATGATGGTGGAAACCTCTTCGATCCAGGCGAAGGAGTGCTGCATGACGTAGCGGGCAACCACGTTGACAAACAGCAGAATGGTGAGCGCGATGAACAACACCGTGGAGCAGTAAAGCTCGATGTTGTTCAGAAATGTTTTCAGGTCAAACTTTCCGTCTTTCATACTTGTCCTCCTGCTTGGCCGGGGGCGGCGGCCGCCCCCGGCAATGGCCGCACAGCGTTATCTGTTTGCCTGGTATTCCATGACAAAGTCAATAAGCTTATTGTATGCCTCGCTTCCCATCTGCTCCTCCACCATGGGCCAGATGGTCTTGGCCACATCCTGGAACTGCTTCAGCTCATCGGTGGTCAGCTCAATGATCTGGCAGCCGTCCTCGCCGGTGCCTTCCATCTCAACGAAGAACTGCTCGGAGAGCTCCTCGGTGAGGCTACGGACATACATCTCGGTGTCGTGCCACAGGGTGGTGAGCAGCTCCTTGTCAGCATCGGAGATACGGTTCCAGAACACGGGGCTGGCAGCCATGATGGTGGTGGTGAAGTTGTGGTTCGTCACCATGCAGTACTCCTGGAGCTCATAGAGACGGGAAGAGACGATGTTGGAGGGTGGGTTCTCCTGGGCATCCACCAGACCCTGCTGGAGGGCGGTGTACAGCTCGGAGTAGGCCACGGGGGTCACGGAAGCGCCCAGGGCCTCCCAGCAGGCGGTCTGGATGGGGTCGACCATGACGCGGATCTTGATGCCCTGCATATCGGCGGGGGTATGGATCTCCTTGTTGGCGGTCAGCTGACGGAAGCCGATGTCCAGGTGAGCCAGGGGGATGCACTGGGTGTCAGCCTGGCACCGCTCGTCCCACTCTTTGCGCAGGTCGGAGTCCAGGACGGCGTAGGCGTCGTCGTAGTCCATGTAGAGGTAAGGGATATTCAGGCCGGCGTAGGCGGGAGTATAATCGGCCCAGGAGCCGCAGTTGAGCATGAACATTTCATAAGCGCCGGCCTGGGCGTTGCCGATGTACTCCTGAGTGGAGGAAGCAAGCTGGCCGTCGGTGAAGATCTGGCAGGTGATGCGGCCGCCGGAGCGCTCCTCCAGCTCGCGCTGGAAGTAGAGCATCCCTTTACCAGTCTGGCTGATGCCTTCGCCCTGGACGTCAGCCGCAGAGCTGTTGGTGGCGATGCGGATGACATAGGACTCTTCGCCGGTGGCCGCGTCGCCGCCGCCGGTGGTGGTGGACGAGTCCCCGCAGGCGGTCAGCGCCAGCACCATTAACATCGAAAGAATCGCAGCGAGAAATTTTTTCACAACTTTCTTCCTCCTTTATTTCGCGCGTTTTTGCCGGAAAATCCATGAACCCCCGGGCAGCCCTTGTGATTTCCTGGGTTTGAAGCTATAATGTAGCTGTCTGAAAATTCATTTCTTTTCCTTTCTGGTTTTATTTTAGGAGGTCTTTTCCCCGATGTCCAATGATGAATTGGCAGTATTCTATGATAAAAACGGAATTGTTATAAAAAATTTGTTTAATATTTGGCATAAATAGACAAAGATCGAAGCTCCGCGATTCCCACCCGGCGGTCGGCTTTTTCACCAAGGAGGAGTAGCGCAATGACAAAGGATATGTTGGTTTGTTTTCGGGTAGCGGCCGAGCTGCAGCACATCACCAAAGCGGCCGACAAGCTCTACCTGAGCCAGTCTGCCCTCTCCAAGATGATTCGGGCTCTGGAGGATGAATTGGAGGTATCCCTTTTCCAGCGGCAGGGGCGCAACGTCGTCCTCACCGCCGCCGGCCAGGCCTTCTATAACCATGTGGCCCGTGCCCTGGATGAACTGGATGCCGGCATCACGGAGGCCCGCCATTACATGGAGGTGGAAAGCAACACCATTGGCCTGTCGGTGCTCTTTTCCGATTTTGCCAAGCACCTCCCGGAAAGGATCCTGGCCTTCCACCGCAGCTACCCCCTCTGCCACTTTTCTGTAGAATACAAATACTCCTCCGCCATTGTACGGGATCTTTTCTCCGGCTCCGTGGAGCTTGGGATCTGCGGTTTTGTGCCGGATACCGGCGATTATCAGAAGCTGGAAAAGCATCTCCTGTGCAGGGAGCCCGCTTCCCTCGTGGTGGGAAAGAACCATCCCGCCGCCAAAACGGGCGTTATCGCCGCCGAGGACCTGAAGGATCAGACATTCATCGTATGGAATTGGTCCAGGCTGGGGATCAATGAGGAAATTCTCAAGCTATCGGAGCGGTTTGGGTTTTCCCCCCGCATTGGCTTTGAGGGGCGCCATGATTTGGCGGTGCTCAATGCCGTGGCGGTGGGAGAGGGCATCGCGGTGGTACCTGTCACCGGGCAGCTGGACCTGAGCCATGTGGTTCCGGTGCGGCTGGATACCGATTTCCCCCTGGCCCGGGAGATATTTCTGGCCTGGCGCAAGGATATCAAGCTTTCTTCCCTGGCCGTTCAATTTCGCAATATGCTTCTTTCAGAAAATCCTGAAAATATGCAGAGTCCCTAAACCCCGGCAACTCTTTCCACCACAGCGCGCTGAATCATGAAAGCCCTGCCTCCTTCTGAGATTCTGCCGGTGCGGACAAGCTCCGCAGCAGTGATTCGGAACACAGAAAAGCCGGAGCAATCCGTCAGGGATTGCTCCGGTTTTTTGCTGGAAGAAAACAGGCGTCCAAGGCCTTTGGATGTCAGTCCAGAATCTCCCCCTGGGTGGAGAGGGTGACCACCTGCCAGGGGACGCGCTTGCCGCAGTCCCGGAGGGCGGCCCGGGCCGCCGCCTCGATGCCGCCGCAGCAGGGCACCTCCATCCGCACCACCGTGACGCTGCGGATGTCGTTGCGGCGGAGGATCTCGGTGAGCTTGCCGGCGTAATCGGCGTGGTCCAGCTTGGGGCAGCCGATGAGGGTGATCCGGCCCCGGATGAACTCCTCGTGGAAATTCCCCCGGGCGTAGGCGGCGCAGTCGGCGGCGATGAGCAGGTCCGCCCCGACAAAATAGGGGGCTTCCACCGGCGCCAGCTGGAGCTGCACCGGCCACTGGGAAAGCCGGGAGGGGCAGCCCTCCCCGGCGGGAACGGAAACAGCGGCCCGGGGAGCCTCCTGGCGCAGCACCCGGGACTGGCTGCCGGGGCAGCCGCAGGGGAGGGGGGCGTCCCCGGCCTTCTCCTGCTGTCGGGCGGCCACCGCCGCGGCGTCGTAAGGGGCGGCCTCCCGCTCCTCAAAGGAGATGGCTCCGGTGGGGCAGGCGGGGAGGCAATCCCCCAGGCCGTCGCAGAAGTCGTCCCGCATCAGCCGGGCCTTCCCGTCCACCATGGCGATGGCCCCCTCGTGGCAGGCCTCGGCGCAGGCGCCGCAGCCGTTGCATTTTTCCTCATCAATGCGAATGATTCTCCGTTTCATATTTGTTCCTCCTTTTTTAGGTCCGTAAGAAAAGCGCCTTCATGGCGGTAGATGATGCGCCGCTCTCTTAGGTCCGTGAGATGCGTTTCGCGAATCGCTGGTTTGTGCCCCGCTCTTTTGCGTCCGTGAGAGAAGCGCCTTCATGGCGGTAGATGGTGCGCCGCTCTTTTGCGTCCGTGAGAAAAGCGCCTCCATGGCGGTAGATGGTGCGCCGCTCTTTTGCGTCCGTAAGAGAAGATTTTTATTCGGGCCTCTGCCTGACAAATTCTCAAACCACTGCATTACCCACGGCACAATTAAAAATCGCTTTCTGAATCCCAAGCGATATGCTCAGGGAGCGGCGCAGCGCAGGCGCTTCTACGGACGCAAAAAGGGACATTTGTAGTATAATATAAGAAATGTCCACGGTATGTTGTTTTTCCAACGAAAGAGGGTTATTTTATGGAATATCTCCGGGAACTTGCCCAGCTGCCCCCTTTGTTCCGGGGGATAGACCGCCGGGAGGCGGAGCTGCTGCTGGGCCGTCTTTCTCCCCGGCTGGAGGAATTCCCCCGGGGGAGCGTCCTCCTGCGCCGGGGGGAGCCCGCCGGGGCTATGGGGCTGGTGCTGACGGGCCGGGTCCACATCCAGCGGGTGGATTTCTGGGGGAACCGCAGCATCCTGGCCCAGGCCGGGCCGGGGCAGCTCTTCGGCGAGAGCTACGCCTGCCTCCCGGCCCGCCCCCTGGAGGTGGAGGCCGCGGCGGCGGAACCCTGCCGAGTGCTGTTCCTGCCGGCCCGGGGGCTCTTCTCCCCCATCCCGGACCCCGGGGCCGAGGCCCTGCGGCAGCGGCTGCTGGGGAACCTACTGGAGGTGCTGGCCCAGCGGAACCTGCTGCTGACGCGGAAGATGGAGCATCTCACCCAGCCTACCACCCGGCAGAAGGTCCTCTCCTACCTCTCGGCCCAGTCCCTCCTAGCCGGCGAGGCGGAGTTCACCATCCCCTTTGACCGCCAGCAGCTGGCGGATTACCTTTCGCTGGACCGCAGCGCCCTCTCCGCCCAGCTGGGGCGACTCCGCCGGGAGGGAGTGCTGGAATTCCGGAAGAACCGCTTCCACCTGCTGGACCGGGACCCCACTGGGAAGGAGGGATAACGCCCCCGCCCGGGCAGCAAAAGAGGCCAGGGAAATCCCCGGCCTCTTCTCAAAAAAGGAGGAAATGAAGCTTCGCTCAAATCTTTCTGCCCATCTCATAGGCCCGCCGGAGGAGGGTGGCGTCGGCTTTCGCCTCCCCGGGGCCGGTGAGGCCCACCCCCCGGAGGACCCC
>CAJFUT010000052.1 GCA_904420255.1 uncultured Angelakisella sp.
CCCGATGACGAGCCGGACACCATTGTGGAGGGGCTCCCGGTCCGGCGGGAGGGCTGGCCCAAGGCCTGGGTGACGGTGATGTACGGCTGCAACAATTTCTGCTCCTACTGCATCGTCCCCTATGTCCGGGGGCGGGAGCGGAGCCGCCGCTCCCAGGATATCCTCCGGGAGGCGGAGGAGCTGGTTTCCCAGGGCTACCGGGACCTGACCCTCCTGGGCCAGAATGTCAATTCCTACGGCGCCGGGCTGGATTCGGAGCTGAATTTCCCCCAGCTGCTGCGCCGGCTCAACGACATCCCGGGGGAATTCCGCATCCGCTTCATGACCTCCCACCCCAAGGACTGCACCAGGGAGCTGCTGGACGCCATGGCCCAGTGCCCCAAGGTGGAGCGCCACCTCCACCTGCCGGTCCAATCCGGCTCCGACCGGATTCTGGAGCGGATGAACCGCCGCTACACCGCGGCCCATTACCTGGAGCTGGTGGACTACGCCCGGCGGGTGGTGCCGGATATTTCCCTCACCAGCGACATCATCGTGGGCTTCCCCGGGGAAGCCAGGGAGGACTTTGAAAAGACGAAGGAACTGGTGGAACGGGTGGGGTACACCGCCCTTTACACCTTCCTCTATTCCCCCCGGGAGGGGACCCGGGCGGCGGCATTTCCCGACCCGGTGCCCGCCGCCGAAAAATCCAGGTGGTTCCAGGAGCTGCTGGACCTCCAGGGGAGGATCGGCGGGGCGTATATGGAAAGCCAGGTGGGGAAGACCTTCCGGGTGCTGGCCGAAGGTCCGGGGAAGGAGGAGGGGACCCTCACCTCCCGGAACGCCCAGAACGTCATTGTGGAGTTCCCCGGCCCGCCGGAGCTGGCGGGGCAGTTTGTGGAGGTGGAGATCACCTCGGCGAAAAACTGGGCCCTCATGGGCAGAATCCAAAACGGCTGAAAATAACCAAAAAACAGAAAAGGAGAATCCGAAATGGACGTTATCACCATGGCAAGAGAGCTGGGGGCCGCCCTCCAGAAAAGCGACGAGTACACCGCCTATGTCCTGGCAAAATCCGCCGCCGACGGCGACGCGGAGCTTCAGCGGATGATCGGGGACTTTAACCTGAAGAAGCTCTCCCTCAGCGCCGAAATCCAGAAGGAGGAGAAGGACGGGGAGAAGATTTCCGCTCTCAACGACGAGATCCGCGGCCTTTACGAGGAGATTATGTCCCAGCCCGCCATGCTGGCCTACAATACCACCAAAAACGAGCTGGACCGCCTTCTCAACTTCATCCAGCAGATTGTGGTCTACAGCGCCAACGGCGAGGACCCCTTCACCATCCAGGAGGAAACTTCCTGCGGCGGGGACTGCTCCGGCTGCTCCGGCTGCCACTGAGGCGGCCCGCCCCCAAGGGGGCAGAAAGAACAGGGGGTTGACGGAAGGATGCTGACACCGGAACAGATTTCCCAGCTGTCGCCAATGATGCAGCAGTATCTGGAGATCAAAAATCAACACAAGGACCAGATCCTCTTTTTCCGGCTGGGGGATTTTTACGAGATGTTCTTTGACGACGCCGTCCTGGTGTCCAAGGAGCTGGAGCTGACCCTCACCGGCCGGGAGTGCGGCCTTCCCGAACGGGCTCCCATGTGCGGCGTGCCCTTCCACAGCGCGGAAAGCTATATCGACCGCCTCATCAAAAAGGGCTACAAGGTGGCCATCTGCGAGCAGATGGAGAACCCCGCCCTGGCCAAGGGCCTGGTGAAGCGGGATATCATCCGGGTGGTGACCCCCGGCACCCTCATCGACTCCTCCCTTCTGGACGAAGGGGCCAACAACTATATCTGCTGCGTCTATTCCGGCCGGGAGGGCTTCGGCCTTTCCTTCGGGGACATCACCACCGGGGAGATGAACGTCACCCAGCTTCCCGGCGGCGACGACAGCCGGGTGATGGGGGAGCTGGGGAAATTCGCCCCCCGGGAAATCATCTTCAACGAGTCCTTCCTGGAAAAGAAGGAGATCACCTCCTTCATCCGGGAAAAGCTCAGCTGCACCGCCGACATCCTGGAGGAGGACCGGTTCGGAGCGGCGTCCGCCCAGCTGGAGATTCTGCGGCAGTTCAAGGTCCGCAGCCTCACCGACCTGGGGCTCCAGGATATGCCCCTGGCGGCGGCCTCCCTGGGGGCGCTGCTCAGCTACCTCCGGGAAACCCAGCGGGTGGGGCTGGAGCGAATCCAGGCCATCCATCTTTATTCGGACAAGCAGTTCATGCGCCTGGACCTCACCGCCCGGCGGAACCTGGAGCTCACCGAAACCATCCGGGGACGGGAGCGCCGGGGCACCCTCCTGTGGGTGCTGGACAAAACCTGCACCTCCATGGGGAAGCGGCTGCTGCGCAGCTGGATCGAGCAGCCCCTCATCTCCGCCCCCGTCATCAACAAGCGCCTCAACGCCGTGGAGGAGCTCACCGGCAGCAGCATTCTGGTGGGCCGCATCACCGACCAGCTGGACGGGGTCCACGATATGGAGCGGCTCATGACCAAGATCGTCTACGGCAACGCCACCCCCCGGGACATGACCGCCCTGGGCTCCACCATGAGGCGGCTGCCGGCCCTCCGGGAGCTGCTCTCGGAGGTGACCTGCGCCGACCTGCAGGAGATTTTCGCCGGGATCGACCCCCTGGAGGATATGGCGGGCCTGATCCACCGGGCCATTCTGGACGACCCGCCCCTGACCCTCAAGGACGGCGGCGTCATCCGGAAAGGGTATCATGAACGGCTGGACGAGGTGCGGTACCTCTCCGAGCACACCAAGGAGATCATCGCCTCCATGGAGGCCAAGGAGCGGGAGGCCACCGGCATCAAAAACCTGAAGATCGGCTTCAACAAGGTCTTCGGCTATTATATCGAGATCACCAATTCCTACAAGGACCAGGTGCCGGAGGGCTATATCCGCAAACAGACCCTCACCGGCTGCGAGCGGTACATCACCCAGGAGCTGAAGGACCTGGAAAACAAGGTCCTCAGTGCCCAGGAGGAGATTCTGGACCTGGAGGCCAGGCTCTTTGACCAGGTCCGCCGGCAGGTGGCGGGGGAGCTGGCCCGGATCCAGGCCACCGCGGCGGCAGTGGCAAAGCTGGACGTGCTGTGCAGCTTCGCCACTGTGGCCATGACCCAGAACTATGTCCGGCCCATTGTGGACCTTTCCGACGAAATCGTCATCACCGACGGGCGCCACCCGGTGGTTGAGGAGATTCTTTCCGGAGTCCCCTTCGTCCCCAACGACGCCCATCTGGACAACAGCCAGAACCAGATCGCCATTATCACCGGGCCCAATATGGCCGGGAAGTCCACCTATATGCGCCAGGTGGCCCTCATCGTCCTCATGGCCCAGATGGGTTCCTTTGTCCCGGCCAGCTACGCCAAGATCGGGGTGGTGGACGCCATCTTCACCCGGGTGGGGGCCTCCGACGACCTCTCCTCCGGCCAGTCCACCTTTATGGTGGAGATGAGCGAGGTGGCCTCCATCCTGAAAAACGCCACCGCCAAAAGTCTGCTGATCCTGGATGAGATCGGCCGGGGGACCTCCACCTTTGACGGTATGAGCATCGCCCGGGCGGTGCTGGAATACATCGCGGACAAAAAGCGCCTGGGGGCCAAGACCCTTTTCGCCACCCATTACCACGAGCTCACCGAGCTGGAGGACAGTATCCCCTGCGTCAAAAACTACAATGTGGCGGTGAAAAAGCGGGGGGAGGAGATCACCTTCCTCCGGCGGATTCTCCCGGGCGGGGCGGACGACAGCTACGGCATCGAGGTGAGCAAGCTGGCGGGGATCCCCCGGTGGGTCATCGACCGGGCCTACCAGGTGCTGGAGGGGCTGGAAAAGGACGGCCAGGTGGCGGAGGCGAAGATCTCCACCCGGGCCAAGAGCCGGAAAGAGGACAGCGGCCAGCTCTTTTTTGTGGACGAGGGGATGGAGGCCGCCCGGCGGCGGATCCGGGATACCGATGTGGACACCCTCACCCCCCTGGAGGCCCTGAACCTTTTGTATGAGCTGAAAAAGCTGCTGAAATAACCCGGAAAGGAGGAACCGGATATGCCCAGGATCCGTCTGCTGGACCAGAGGACGGCGGAGCTCATCGCCGCGGGGGAGGTCATCGAGCGCCCCTCCTCGGTGGTGAAGGAGCTGGTGGAGAACGCCATCGACGCGGGGGCCTCCGCCATCACGGTGGAGATCCAGAACGGCGGCATCCGGTTCATCCGGGTCACCGACAACGGCTGCGGCATCTTCCGGGAGGATGTGCCCCGTGCCTTCCTCCGCCATGCCACCAGCAAGGTTTCCTCCCCGGAGGACCTCTATTCCATCGGGACCCTGGGGTTCCGGGGGGAGGCCCTGGCCTCCATCTGCGCCGTGGCCCGGGTGGAGCTGCTGACCCGCACCCCGGAGGAAACCCTGGGCACCCGTTACGAAATCCGGGGCGGCAGGGAGGTTTCCCTGGACGACGCCGGCTGCCCCCAGGGGACCACCATCATCGTCCGGGACCTGTTTTACAACGTCCCGGCCCGGATGAAGTTCCTCAAGAAGGACACCACCGAGGGCAACGCCGTGGCCACCCTCATGGACCGGCTGGCCCTTTCCCATCCGGAGGTTTCCATGAAGCTCATCCGGGACGGCCAGATGAAGCTCCACACCCCCGGGGACGGGAAGCTCCTTTCCGCCGTTTACGGCGTTTACGGCGGGGATTTCGCCGGGGGCCTCACCCCGGTGGAGCATACCTTCGGCGCCGGGAAGGTTTCCGGCTACATTACCCGGCCGGAAAAATCCAAGGCCACCCGGGCCATGGAGCATTTCTTCATCAACGGCCGGTATGTCAAAAGCGTCACCATGATGGCCGCCCTGGAGGAATCCTACAAAAACAGCCTGATGACCGGCAAATTCCCCGGCTGCGTCCTGGAGCTGGAGCTGCCTCCCGGCATGGTGGACGTCAACGTCCATCCCGCCAAGCTGGAGGTGAAGCTCTCCGACGAGCGGATGGTCTTTGACGCGGTCTACAACGCCTGCCGGGGCGCCCTGGAAACCCTGGGGAATGTGACCCAGGCCAGGGACGCCAGCCGCAGCTATCAGAACCGCCTCCACTATTTTGAAATCAAGAACCAGCCCATGGAGGGGGAGCAGCAGCGGATGACCGCCCAGGAATACCGCCAGGCGGTTTCCCGGCAGACGGTCCCCCAGGCCCCGGCCTTCGGGGACCTGCCCCGGAAGGCGGCGCCGGCTGTTCCGGCGGCTCCTTCCCCCGCGGAAGGGGAAAGG
>CAJFUT010000053.1 GCA_904420255.1 uncultured Angelakisella sp.
CCCGGGCTTGTTTTCGGCGGAGGAATGGGCTATAATGAAAAGACATTTTATACATTAGGAGGGTTTTTTATGAACAAGCTGATCCAGATTCTGGCAAACAACGCCCGGCTCTCCAGCGAGCAGCTGGCGGCCATGACCGGGGACACCCCCGCCCAGGTGGAAGAAAAGATCGCGGCCCTCCAGGCCCAGGGGGTCATCCGGGGCTACAAGGCCATTGTGGACTGGGAAAAGACCGACCGGGACTTCTGCACCGCCCGCATCGAGCTGAAGGTCACCCCAAAAAGCGGCATGGGCTTTGACGAGATCGCCGAAACGGTGGCCCAGTTCGACGAGGTGGAGTCGGTGGAGCTGATGAGCGGCGGCTATGACCTGGGCCTCACCGTCACCGGCAAGACCTTCAAGGACGTGGCCATGTTTGTGGCCCAGCGGCTGGCCCCCCTGGATTCCATCGAATCCACCGCCACCCATTTTGTCCTCAAGACCTACAAGCAGGACGGCCTCATGACCTGCGGCGGCGAAAAGGACGAGAGAGAAGGTGTGTTTTGATGGATTATGGCAGCCTGCTTTCCCGGTGCGCCCAGGATTTGAAGCCCTCGGGCATCCGGAAGTTCTTTGACCTGGCCGCCACCATGGAGGGGGTCATCTCCCTGGGAGTGGGGGAGCCGGATTTCAAGACCCCCTACGCCATCCGCCGGGCCGGCATCGAGTCCCTGGAAAAGGGCCGCACCTTCTACACCGCCAACGCCGGGCTGGCGGAGCTGCGCCGGCAGATCGCCGCCTACCTGGAGCGCCGCTTCGGCCTCTCCTACGACGGGGAGAAGGAGGTGCTGGTGACGGTGGGAGGCAGCGAGGCCATCGACCTCTGCGTCCGGGCCTGCCTGAACCCCGGGGACGAGGTGCTGATCCCCGAGCCCTGCTTTGTCTGCTACGACCCCATCACCCGGCTGGCCGGCGGGGTGCCGGTGCCCATCGTCACCCGGCCGGAGGACGGCTTCCGCCTCACCCCCGAGGCCCTGGAGGCCGCCATCACCCCCAAGACCAAGCTCCTGGTGCTGCCCTATCCCAACAACCCCACCGGGGCGGTGATGGGCCGGGAGGACCTGGAAAAGCTGGCCCAGGTGCTGCGCCGCCACGAGAACGTCCTGGTCCTTTCGGACGAAATTTACGCCGAGCTGACCTTTGAGGGGAAGCACGTTTCCATCGCCTCCATCCCCGGGATGTGGGAGCGGACGGTGGTGGTCAACGGCTTCTCCAAGGCCTACGCCATGACCGGCTGGCGGCTGGGCTACGCCGCCGGCCCCCGGGAGATCATCAAGGTGATGCTGAAGCTCCACCAGTTCGCCATTATGTGCGCCCCCACCATGAGCCAGTACGCCGCCATCGAGGCCATGAAAAACTGCGACGATGAGATCGAGCGGATGGCCGTCCAGTTCGGGATGCGCCGGGGGCTGATGGTCTCCTCCCTCAACCGCATGGGCCTCACCTGCGCCGACCCCCAGGGGGCCTTCTATGTCTTCCCCTCCATCCGCTCCACCGGCATGACCTCCGAGGAGTTCTGCGAGGCCCTCCTCCGGGAGCAGAAGGTGGCGGTGGTGCCGGGGGACGCCTTCGGCAAGAGCGGCGAGGGCCATGTCCGCATCTCCTATTCCTACAGCGTGGACCACCTTATCGAGGCCCTGCGGCGCATCGAGCTGTTCCTGGAGGCCCGCCGTTGAGCCGGGTTTCCATCCGGGCGGGGGATTATTCCCCCGCCGCTTTGGCGAAGGCGGTGGAGGCCCACTTCGCCGCCCTGGGGGTGGAGGGGGACCTCCGCCCCGGGATGCGGGTCCTTCTGAAGCCCAACCTCCTGGCGGCCAGGCGGCCGGAGCAGGGGGTGACCACCCACCCGGCCCTGGTCCAGGCGGTGACCGACTGGCTCCGGGCCCGGGGTGTGGAGGAGATCACCCTGGCGGACAGCCCCGGCGGCCTTTACGGGGAGGGGACCCTCAAGGGGGTCTACGCCGCCAGCGGCATGGACGCCCTCCGGGGGGTATCCCTCAACCTGGACCCGGGCTCCTTCCGCCGGGAGCAGCCCGCCGGCCGGGTGTGCCGCAGCTTTGAGCTGATCGCCCCCCTGGCGGAGGCGGACTACGTCATCAACCTGCCCAAGCTGAAAACCCACGGCATGACCACCGTTTCGGCGGGGGTGAAGAACCTCTTCGGCCTGGTGCCGGGGCTCCGGAAGCCCGCCCTCCACTGCCGCTTCCCCGGCGGGGAGGAGTTTGCCGGGATGCTCCTGGACCTGGCCCAGCTTGCCGCCCCCCAGGTGACCCTGGTGGACGGGGTGGAGGCCATGGAGGGGAACGGCCCCTCCGGAGGGACGGTGCGGCGGCTGGGGTACACCTTCGCCGCCCGGGACCTTTTCACCCTGGACTGGTTCCTCTGCGGCGCCGTCATGGGGATTCCCCCGGAGCGGGTCCCCATGATGCGCCAGGCCATGGAGCGGGGCCTGGTGGAGCGGGAGCCGGAAACGGTGGGGGACCCCCTGGGGGAGATTCCCCCCTTCATCCTCCCCGAGAGCCGCAGCGCCGATTTTGCCGACCGGGCGCCCCGGCTGCTGCGCCCCGCCGCCCGGGTCCTGCTGAACACCGTCCTCCGCCCCCGGCCCCGGGTGCTGACCGAAAAATGCGTCGGCTGCGGCCGCTGCGCCGAAAGCTGCCCCCAGCAGATCATCGCCATCCAGGGCGGCAAGGCCCGCATCGACCTGCGCCGGTGCATCTCCTGCTTCTGCTGCCAGGAGATGTGCCCTGTCCAGGCCATCGGCGTCCGGCGG
>CAJFUT010000054.1 GCA_904420255.1 uncultured Angelakisella sp.
GCCCTGGCCTTCCTGGTGGCGGTTTACTGCGCCGCCATCACCGGCGGTTCCATCACCGCCATCCTGTTCTGTATCCCGGGCACCCCCTCCTCCGCCACCACCACCTTCGACGGCTACCCCATGGCTATGCGGGGCGAGGCGGATGTGGCCCTGGGCCTTTCCCTCATCACCTCGGCCATCGGCGGCCTCTTCTCCGCCTTCTGCATGTTCTTCCTGACCCCCCAGCTGGCGGAAGCCGCCCTGGAGTTCGGCCCCTCGGAGCTGTTCGCAGTTTCCTTCCTGGGCCTCTCCATCCTCACCTGCCTTGAGGACAACAACGGCAACGTGCTCACCACCGTGATCTCCGGCCTCATGGGCCTCTGGCTGGCCTGCATCGGCCTGGACCCCATCCTGGGCAACGTCCGGTTCACCTTCGGCATCACCAAGCTGGTGGCCGGCGTGGAAATGATCCCCGTCATGATCGGCCTTTTCGCCGTCACCGAGGTGCTCAAGCAGCTCCACAAGAGGGATGAGATCGACCTTTCCAAGCAGGTCACCTCCAACACCGCCCTCCGGGGCCTGGGCCTGTGGAAGATGAAATGGACCATCCTCCGGGGCGCCGTCATCGGCACCATTGTGGGCATCCTCCCCGGCGCCGGCGCCACCATCGCCTCCTTCCTCTCCTACGCCATCGAGGTGAAGTGCTCCAGCCATCCTGAAACCTTCGGCCACGGCGAACCCCTGGGCCTGGTGGCCTCGGAAACCGCCAACAACGCCGCCACCGGCGGCGCCATGGTGCCCCTGCTGGCCCTGGGTATCCCCGGCGGTAATGCCGCCGCCATCATGGCCACCGCCCTGGCGGTGAAGGGCGTCACCATGGGCCCCCTGCTCCTCACCACCGAGCCGGGCTATATGTACGCCACCTTCGCTTCCATGATGCTCACCAACGTCACCATGGTTATCGTGTCCATCGTGATCGCCAAGGTGTGCGCCAAGGTGCTGGCGGTGCCCTACCAGTTCCTGGGCACCCTCATCATCCTCCTGGCGGCCCTGGGTTCCTACAGCGGCGCCAAGAGCACCGGCGACGTCATCCTCATGGCCATCGCCGGCGTACTGGGCCTCTCCTTCAAGTTCCTGGGCCTCAACAGCGCCGCCCTGGTGCTGGGCCTGGTGCTGGGCCAGATGTGCGAGAAGAATATGCGCAACGCCGTCACCCTGGCCAAGGGCGACCTGGTTGCGGCCTTCGTCACCAAGCCCATCACCATCGTTCTGCTGACTGCCTGCGTCCTGATGTTTGCCTGGCCCATCGTGCGGCCCATGATCCAGAAGCGCAAGGCGAAGAAGAACGCCGGCGCCAATACCTGATTATTGTTTGAGGAAAGCTTGATACCAACGGTTCAGAGGGGTCTGGGTCGGTAGACCCGGACCCCTTTTTCTGTCCGCAGGGCCACAGCTTTTTCCCCGAAGTTGTGCAACCTGCAAGAATTATCACCATCTTTTTATTGTAATATCATAAAATCATAACCTCGAGCTTATACAAATCCAAGAAAAAATGTATTGGACGGAATGGGGAAAGGGTACTACAATAAATAGGGAGAAGGGGCAAAATTTTGGGGGAAATTCCCCAAAAATCAGCCCCGGCCAATGAACGCGAATATCGGAAGAAAGGTTGTGTTTCGATTGAAGCTGATGAATCCTGCGGTAGCGGGAACCCTGGAATCCAGCGACGCCCAGGTGACGGTGGAGCCGGGCGCGGAGGGGATCCAGCTGGATATCCAAAGCAGTGTGCTGAACCAGTACGGCAGGCAGATCCGGGCCACCGTCCTGGAAACCCTGGAGCGCCTGGAGGTCACCGACGCCAAGGTTACCGTGGTGGACAAGGGCGCCCTGGACTGCACCCTGAAGGCCCGGGTGGAGTGCGCCGTTTTCCGCAGCTGCGGCGCCAGCGAATCCAATATTCCCTGGGGAGGTGCTGTGAGATGATTCCTCGTCCGAAACCGGAACGGTTCCGCCTGCGCCGGACCATGATGTTTATGAACGCCCAGAAGCCCGGCCTTATCAAAGACGCCTATATCTACGGCGTGGACAGCATTATGCTGGACCTGGAGGACGCCGTGGCGGAGAACCAGAAGGACGCCGCCCGCTTCTCCCTTTACCATGCCCTCAAGACCATCGACTACGGCGACACCGAGGTCATCGTCCGCATCAACGGCCTGGATACCCCCCACTGGCAGGAGGACGTCCGGGTCTGCGTGGCCGGCGGGGCCGA
>CAJFUT010000055.1 GCA_904420255.1 uncultured Angelakisella sp.
CGCTTGTCGTTGGCGAAGGTCACCAGGCCGTCCGCCTCGGCGATGGAGGCCCATTTCAGCTCGCTGATCTCCTCCTCCTGGCGCACCAGCTTATCCCCCAGGGCCTCCCCCAGGAAATAGACCACCTGCTTTTTCACCCCGGGCTTGGGGAAATACTCCACGCTCTCCCGGAAGCCGTCCAGAAGGCGGATGGTGAGGCCGGTTTCCTCCCGGACCTCCCGCAGGGCGGTCTGCTGCTCGTTCTCCCCCGCCTCCACATGGCCCTTGGGGAAGGACCAGTGGCCGCCGAACCGGTGCCGCAGCAGCACCAGGTCGTAGCTTTCGCCGTTTTTGCGCACCACCAGTGCGCCGCATGATTTCTCTCGCTTCATAATCTGTTCGTCCTTTTCCGCCGCAAATTCTCCGCGGCCCCGCCGCCCTGGGCGGCGCGGCCGTTTCGGCCGTGTCTTTCCACGGCAGGCTTGCGGCCAAAACCGCTCCCGGTTCCCGCGGTAGTTTTCGGGGGGCTGCGGTTTTGCTCATACATACACTACTATACCATTTTTCCGGAGCAAATAAAAGCGATTGTGGAAAAATTTTATGATATGGGGCCTTTGGCCGGTTGTCTTTGCGGGGGAAGCGTGCTATAATTTGCCGGCGGAAGCTTTCCCGGGGGTGTCCATGCCCGCCCCGCCGGGGGATGGGCTTTCCGTGCTTTTGACAGACTGGAAGAGGGGGTGGCGGCCCGTGCCCTGTGCCGCTCAAACAAATTTTAATCCGGGGGAGAGCCTGTGGGTCTGCCTGCCCCTGACCCTTATGGGGGGGTTCCTGGATACCTATACCTATATCACCCGGGGCGGGGTTTTCGCCAACGCCCAGACGGGGAACATGGTGCTGCTGGCCATCCGGGCCGCCGGCGGGGAGTGGGCGGCCGCGGCCTATTACCTCGTCCCCATCTTCGCCTTCGCCCTGGGGGTGGTGGTCACCGAGGGGCTCCGGGCCAGGGTGCCCCGGGAGGCGGAGGTCCGCTGGCAGTCCGCCGTGCTGCTGCTGGAGGCGGCCATCCTGGGGGTTGCAGGGCTGCTGCCGCCGGAGGCGCCCAACCCGGTGGTGAATGTGGCGGTTTCCTTCCTCTGCGCCATGCAGGTCAACAGCTTCCGCACGGTGCGGGGGCTGCCCTACGCCAGCACCATGTGCACCGGGAACCTGCGCTCCGGCTCCCAGCACCTCTGGCGGTTCCTGTTCCGGGGGGACCGGGAGGCCGGGGCCAGGGCCGGGAGCTACCTCCTGGTGATTTTCACCTTCTGCCTGGGGGCCGGCCTGGGGGTGCCCCTGACCGGGCTGCTGGGGGTGCGGTCGGTGCTGCTGTGGGTCCCGGCGCTGCTGTGGCTCCGCTGGCGGCTGGGCAGAAAGAGGAGAATTGACAAAGAGCCGGCCATGGGGTAAAATAATAGAGCCCTCAAGAGGGCACTCTGCGTCTATAGCTCAGCAGGATAGAGCGACCGCCTCCTAAGCGGTAGGCCGTTGGTTCGAATCCAATTAGGCGCACCACCAGGCAAGGGCCTGGAGCCGTATCGCGCTCCGGGCCTTTTGCTTTGTCCAAGATTTTCCCACGCGTCCGAAACAGATCGAAACCAGCCGCGTCTGCTAAAAATCCACCACGGCTTGCCCGTGGCGGGATTTTTCCACAGGGGCCAGCCCCCTGGGCCCCTTTTCCGCCGCGCGGCAGAAAATATTTTCCAAAACCCTATTGACAAATGTGGAGGGAGATGGTATGATATGACTGTGGTTAGCGACGGCTAACTACAAGAAGGACATTTTTCTTCGTACATCCCTTTTGAGGGCGGGGGCTTTGGGCAGAGCTCCCGCCCACCTCCCTTTTTTGGGGAAAAAGCAGAAATCCTCTTGACAAGCCCTCCCCGGCGTGGTAAAATACCATTCGTCGCAGGTTTTCTGCTGGTGTAGCTCAGCCGGTAGAGCAGCTGATTTGTAATCAGCAGGTCGGGGGTTCGAATCCGTCCACCAGCTCCAAGAGCAAAGGCAGGCGCCAGCCTCCAAATTGAATATGGAGGAGTTCCCGAGTGGTCAAAGGGGGCAGACTGTAAATCTGTTGCTTCGGCTTCAATGGTTCGAATCCATTCTCCTCCACCAGACAACAAAAAACCGCCGTATCCCGGCGGTTTTTTGTTGTCCGGCGGCAAGGAGAATGAGATGAGAACAGCACGGCCCGCCCCCGGGCGGGGAAAAACAATCCGGTGGATTGTTTTTCAGTGCGCGGCTCGCGAATCCATTCTCCTCCACCACGTGGTCGCAAAGTCCCCTTTGCGACCACTTCTTTTTTGCCTTCGGCGAAAAAGAAGCCATCCGCCCGCTCCCTTGCTCCTCCTTTTCCGCAAAAAGGCACGCTCGCGCCGCCTGCTCGGTTGCAAGCGCCCTCGCGACGGCTTTGGCTCGCTACCACCTTTTTGCGGGGACTCCGTATCCCGGCGGTTTTTTGTTGTCCGGCGGCAAGGAGAATGAGATGAGAACAGCACGGCCCGCGAATCCCTTCCCCTCCACCAAAAATCCCGCCACGGTTTGCCGTGGCGGGATTTTTTCTGCTGCGCGGCGGCCGGGCGAGCCCGGAGGCGGCGTCAGCCGTCCCGCCGCTCCAGGGCGGCGGAGAAGAAGCTCCGCATATCCTCCCCCAGGAGCCGGGCGCTTTCCTCGCTGAGGTAGGCCATGTGGCCGGCGGGGTAGCGGCCCAGCTTCACCCGGGCCGGGTCCAGCTGGCTGTGGGCGGCGATATACCGGGCGTAGCCGAAGGTGGTGCAGATGTCGTAGGTGCCGTTGGCGAAAAAGATCCGCAGGTGGCGGTTGCGGCGCATGGCCCCCGCCAGGGACTGGGCCGGGGTGGTTTTGAAGCTGCGGTCCCAGGCCTTGTTGACGGTGTGGGAGAGGGAGAGGCAGGAGCGGTCGAAGGTGATGTTCAGCTCCTTTGCCAGCAGCCCCATGGCGGAGAGGATGGCCGGGGTGAACTGGCCCATGGCCGGGTCGTCGGCGATGGCGTTGGCGTCCGGCACCAGGGGCCGGCTCTGCCAGGTGAACCGCCCGTCGTAATACCCCACCGAGAGCCCCCGCTTCTTGAGGAGGGCGTGCATAAACTCCCTGGGGGATACCCGCAGGTCCTTTTCCAGCAGGTAATCCCGGTCAAGGCCGGTGAAGTGGGAAAGGCGGCCCACCACCCGGCGGCGCCTGGCCTCCCCCAGGGCGTCCCCCTGGTAAAGGGCGGTGAGATATTCCCCGGCGGCAAATTCCTCCGCCTGGGCGATAAATTCCTCCTCGCCGGGCTTGCCCTGGGGGTTGTGGAAGTGGTTGACGGCGGCGTAGGCCCCCAGGGAGAGGGCGGAGGTTTCCACCGGCAGGGGGGTCAGGAAGGCGGTGCCCAGCAGCATGACGCCGCTCACCGACACCCCCAGGGTTTCGGCCCCCTCCGGCCCGGCCCCCAAGAGCTCCCCGGCCAGGAGGGCGGCCCGGGTGGTGCCGTAGCTTTCCCCCGCCAGAAGCACGGGGCTGTTGTGGCGGCCGTAACGGGAGAGCCACCGGTCGATGACATAGGAGAGGCACCGGGCGTCCCCATGGGTGGAGAAGAATTTCTCCCCCTCCTTCTCCGCGAAAAGGCGGCCGTAACCGGTGCCCACCGGGTCAATCATCACCAGGTCGCAGAGGTCCAGCAGGCAGGTGGGGTTGTCCTCCAGCTCATAGGGCGGGGCGGAGGGGAGGTCCAGGCAGTCCCCCCGGATTTTCAGCCGCCGGGGCCCGAAAAGCCCCACATGGACCCAGACGCTGCCGCAGCCGGGGCCGCCGTTGAAGCAGAACATCACCGGGCGGGCGGAGGGGTCCGCCACGTCGGAGCGGAAGTAGGAATAGGTGAACACCGTGGCGATGGGCTGCCCGTCCTCCCCGTAGATGAAGTTGTCCTCGCAGACGGTGTTGTAGGGCACCGTCTGACCCCGGAGGGTGATGCTGCCGGAGGAGGTGAACCTCGCCTTTTCCCTGGATTCCTCAAAATACATACCAAAGACCTTCCTTTCTTTTTTATGTCCGTTTTTATGTCCGTAAGAGAAGCGCCTTCATGGCGCCAATTTGTGCGCCGCTCTTTTATGTCCGTAAGAGAAGCGCCTGTGTGGCGCTAGCGACTGCGCCGCTCTCTGAGCATATCACTTGGGATTCAGAAGGCGATTTTTTATCCGCCCAAGTTGAGCGGCGCACTCATTTTCGCTTCTTTCACCGCGGCTCACGTGGTTGCCAGCGGGGGCCACCCCGCCCGCTCTCTGAGCATATCACTGGGGATTCAAAAGGCGATTTTTTATCCGCCCAAGTTGAGCGGCGCACAAGCTTGCGCTGCCCAGGCCGCATCTCACGTGATTGGCGGCGGGCCCTTGCCCGCCCGCTCTTTGGGGGCCCGAAAGGGCCCCCACCTTTTTTACCGTTACGCCCTTCTCTTACTTTTGATTCACCTGAATCGCTGGGATTTTTTAGCTTGTGCCATGGGCAGTGCAGTGGTTTGAGAATTTGTCAGGCAGAAGCCCGACGCCTGGGTCGCCACTTTCTTGATCAAAAGAAAGTGGCCAAAGATTGACCGGGGAGC
>CAJFUT010000056.1 GCA_904420255.1 uncultured Angelakisella sp.
GAAATCACAATATTGTGGAAAGGAGAGGGACCATGACGATCACCCCCAGCGCCGCCCTGATGGACGCCATCGTGCTTTCGGTGGTGGCAAGGGACGGCACCTATGGCTACAAGATCACCCAGGACATCCGGGCCGTGATGGAAATTTCCGAATCCACCCTGTACCCCGTGCTCCGAAGGCTCCAGAAGGACGGCTGCCTGGACGTTTACGACCAGGAGTACGCGGGGCGCAACCGCCGCTATTACCGCATCACCCCCAAGGGCCGGCAGCAGCTTGCCGAAGCCCTGGAGGAATGGGAACATTACAAGACCAGGCTGGACCGGGTCTTTTACGATGGAGGAACAACCAGATGACAAAGCAGGAATTCATGTACCGCCTGGCGCAGCAGCTCCTCTCCCTGCCGCCGGAGGAGAGGGTCTGCGCCCTGACCTTCTATGACGAATATTTTGCCGACGCCGGGGAGGAGAACGTCCAGCAGGTGATCCAGGAGCTGGGCAGCCCCGAGGAGGTGGCCCGCACCATCAAGGAGGACTTCGCCCAACGCAACCCCGGCTACGACCCCAATTCCCCCCAGCAGCCTTACCGCCCCGGGCCCCAGTACCAGCCGGGCCGGGGGCGCCAGACCTACACCACCAACCCCGGGGAGCCCCGGCCCCAGCCGGAAAACCCGGGCGGGAGCCCCCAGGTCTACAAAAAGGGGATGTCCCCCGGGGGCGTCGTCCTCATTGTGATCCTGCTCATTGTGGGCAGCCCCCTCTGGCTGACCCTCCTGGCCCTCCTTGTCGGCCTGGTGGTGGGGGCGCTGGGGATCCTGGCCGCCGTCGTCTTCGGCATCCTGGCCATGGTGGTGGGCCTGCTGGCCGGCGGGGTGGGCTGCCTCTGGGCCGCCGCCACCGCCGCCGTCCTCAGCCCCGGGCTGCGGCTGCTGGGGATCGGGGGCGGGCTGCTGATCCTGGGGGTGGGGCTGCTGGCCCTGGCCCTCTGCGTCTGGCTGGCGGCCAATGTCCTGCCGGGGCTGTTCCGGGGCTTTGTGGAGCTTTGCCGGAAGCCCTTCCACCGGAAAGGAGGCGCTCAGTAAAATGAAGCTGTTTTATAAAGTGGTCTGCGGCGCCGCCGCCGTCTGCATCGGCCTGGGGGCCATCCTGGGAGGCGCCGGCCTCCTGATGGGGGGCACCATCCGGGGGCTTTTCCAGGCGGGGGATACCAGCGCCTTTTCCTGGGGCCCCTTCTCCTGGTCGGCCCCCTCCTGGTGGGGCAGCGACACCGTCCGGGAAAGCTACGACGGCATCCGCAGCCTGGACTTTGACCTGGGCCCTGCCGCCGTCACCATCCGGGAGGGGGACGCCTTCACCCTGGAGGCCAGGCGGGTGAACGCCGACCGGTTCCAGACCCGGGTGGACGGGGACACCTGGGAGATCCAGTGCCCGGACCAGGGCCGGGGCAGCTTCAGCGGCTCCGGCGGCTGGGACCAAAGGGCCCCGGAAATCATCATCACCGTCCCCGAGGGCTTTGTGGCGGAGGAGCTGGACCTTGCCATCGGCATGGGCACCCTGGAGGCCCAGGGGCTCTCCGCCCGGGAATCCAGCCTTTCGGTGGGGATGGGGGAGATGGTCCTCAGCGGCTTTTCCTCCGGGGACTGCGGCCTGGAGGTGGGGATGGGGACCCTGGAGCTTTCCGGCGCTGTCACCGGGCGGGGCAGCGTGGACTGCGGCATGGGCACCGCCCTCCTGACCCTGGAGGGGGACCCCGGCGACTACGACTACCGGGCCAGCGCCGGGCTGGGCTCGGTGACGGTGGGGGACCGGAGCGGGGGCGGCCTGGGGAGCGACCTTGCCCGGGATACCGGCGCCCCCAACTACTTTGAAATCGACTGCGGCATGGGGGAGGTTGTCCTCCGCTTCCGCTGAAGGAGTGCTGATGATGGAACCGAAAAAGCTGTACCGGGTGCGCCAGGGCAGGAAGCTCTGTGGCGTCTGCCGGGGTGTGGCGGAATATCTGAACCTGGATGTGACGGTGGTGCGGGTGCTGTGGGTGGTGGCCACCCTCTGCTGGTCCATCGGCTTCTGGGCCTATCTTATCTGCGCCATCGCCCTGCCGGATAAGCCGGAGCAAAAGGAAGGAAATGGATAAAAACCACCTTTGAACGGGTCGGCGGCCAGATTTTGACCGTTGACAAACCGCCGCCTCCTGGATTACCCTATAAGGGTGTCGGGCCGGTGAACGGCCCGGGAAAAGGAGGCGTGTCCCGCTATGGAAAAAACGAGAGAAACCAACCTTCCCCCGGCCTCTGCCGGCAGGGAAATCCGGAGGGTCTGCTCCCGGGAGGGGTGGGGCGCCTTCCTTCTGATGGCCCTGACCCAGGTGGGGGCCGCCGTCCTGGCCGCGGCCCTTTCCGCCCTGGCGCCGGCGGCCCTGGAAAACCCCTGGATGGGGAGCTGGGGCCTGACCTACCTGCCCCTCTACCTGGTGGCCTTCCCGGTGATGTGGCTGGTGGTGCGCCGCCTGCCGGTCCGGGACTTCCCTATGGAGCGGCGCCCCCTGAGCCCGGCGGCCCTGGCCCAGCTCTGGGTCTTCGGCATGGGGGTCACCTATTTCCTCAACTACCTTTCCACCCTGGCCGCCTGGCTGGTGTCCCTCCTCCGGGGGTCGGCGGTGATGAATCCCCTGGAAAGCACCATGGGCCACCTCCCCAGCGCCCTGTTTTTCGGGGTGCTGGTGGCCCCGGTGATGGAGGAGGTCATCTTCCGGCGGATCCTGCTCCGCCGGCTGCTGCCCCTGGGGCAAGGGATGGCGGTTTACGGCTCGGCCTTTATCTTCTCCCTCTTTCACGCCAACCTGTTCCAGATCCCCTACGCCTTTGTCCTGGGGGTGATGCTGGCCGTCCTGGCCCTGTCCACCGGGGGCATCCGGGCCTCCATCCTGCTCCATGTGGCCCTCAACGCCACGGGGCTGGTGGTGATGCCCCTTCTGGCCACCCTGGGGACCCCCGGCGCCTGGGCGACGACCATCCTGGTGGTGGCCTTCCTGGGCGCCGCCCTGGGAATGGCGATCCGGCGGCAGGTGCGGGTCCCCACCCTGCCCTCCAGCCCCCTGGGGCTCACCCCCGCCCAGGAGCGGCGGGCCTTCCTGGGCAGCCCGGGGATGATCGCCTACAGCCTGCTGATCCTTGCCCTCGTGGCGCTGACCCTGGCCCTGTAATCCGTTTCACAGAAAAAAGCCCC
>CAJFUT010000057.1 GCA_904420255.1 uncultured Angelakisella sp.
AAGGCGGCGGTGTCGGGGTTTTTGGGTGCGGTGAAGATCTCCTCCGGGGTGCCGTCCTCGGCGATGGCGCCGTCCTTCATAAACAGCACCCGGCTGGCGGCGTCCCGGGCGAAGGACATCTCATGGGTCACCACCAGCATGGTCATCCGCTCCGAGGCCAGCTGCCGCATAATGGCCAGAACCTCCCCGGTGAGCTGGGGGTCCAGGGCGGAGGTGGGCTCGTCAAAGAGCATGATCTCCGGGCTTTTCATCAGGGCCCGGGCGATGGCCACCCGCTGCTTCTGCCCGCCGGAGAGCTTGGAGGGGTAGACGTCCGCCTTGTCCAGAAGCCCCACCTTTTCCAGGAGGGTACGGCACTTTTCTTCGGCGTCGCCGGCCTCAGGGGTGGTCATCCGATAGGGCTCGATGAGGTTCTGGCGCACCGTCATGTGGGGGAAGAGATTGAAGCTCTGGAACACCATCCCCATCTTGCCCGCCAGAGCCCGGCGACGCTTGGCTTCGGGGTAGACCCCGTCGGTGATGAAGGGCTCCCCGTCGATGGAGACGCTCCCGCCGTCCACCGTTTCCAGGTCGATGAGGCAGCGCAGGAGGGTGCTCTTCCCCGAGCCGGAGGAGCCGATGACGGCGATGACGTCCCCCTTTTCCACCGAGAAGGAAATCCCCCGGAGGACCCCCAGGCCGTCAAAGGATTTTTTCAGTCCGCTGATTTCCAGAAATGCCATGGCGTCCTTCCTCCTTTCAGTAATCAAACCGCTTCTCGATGAGCTTCAGCGCCCAGGTGATGATGAGGTTCATCAGCAGGTAGATGATCCCCGCCACCACAAAGGGGAAGGTCTTGCCGGTGGAGCTGACGGCGGATTTGGCGAACTGCAACACCTCCGGCACCGCCAGGGTGAACATGAGGGAGGTATCCTTCACCAGGGTGATGGTTTCGTTGGAGATGGAGGGCATGGCTACCCGGAGCATCTGGGGTACCACGATCCGGGTGATGGTCTGGCGCCGGGTGAGGCCCAGCACCTTGGCCGCCTCAAACTGCCCCTTGTCCACCGCCAGCAGCCCGCCCCGGAAGATTTCGGCGAAGTAGGCGGCGTAGTTGAGGACAAAGCCCCAGATGGTGGCGGTAAACCGTCCCATCTGGCTGAACCAGTGCCCGATGTAGGGGAGGTAGGGCAGGCCGAAATAAATAAACAGGAGCTGGAGCACCAGGGGGGTGCTGCGCATCAGGTAAACAAAGGATTTGGAAAGCCACCGCAGGGGGGCGATGCCGCTGCGCATCATCATGGTGATGAGAAAGCCCAGGGGCAGGGAGGCCAGAATGGTGATAAAGAAAAGCTTCAGGGTGGTGCCCAGGCCGGCCCCCACCCGAAGGAAGGTCGTGACGATATAAGAAAGATCCATGATGCATCCGCTCCTGTCCGGTTTTTAGAGGCCAGCAGAGGGCGCGGAGGGGAAAACCCTCCGCGTCCAGGCGTTCGCAGCTTTGAAGTTATTCGCCGTAGCTGAAGATGAGGCGGTCCTCGCCGAACCATTTCTGGCTGATCTCGGCGGCGGTGCCGTCTTGCACCAGTTCATCCAGAGCCCCCAGGACCGCGTCGGCCAGTTCCTGGTTGCCCTTTTTGAAGGCGATGCCGTATTCTTCGTCAGCCAGCTGCTCCTCCAGGGTGGTCAGCAGCCCCTCGCCGTTTTCAGCGATGTAGTAGTCGGCAAATACCTTGTCGATGACCACCGCGTCGATGCGGCCGATCTTCAGGTCGGTGAAAAGGGAAATGTTCTCCGGGGCCTTGATCAGCTCCGCCTCGGTGCCGGCGGCGGCGCAGGAGGCGTAGGCCTCGTCAGCGGAGGAGGTTTCCTGGAGGCCCACCGTCTTGCCGGCCAGGTCCGCCAGGGTCTGGATGCCGGAATCGTTGCGCACCACGATCACCTGAGCGTTGGCGATGTAGGCGGGGGACATGAGCATGGTTTCCTGGCGCTCCGGGGTGATGGTGAGGCCGTTCCAAAGGACGTCCACCCGGCCGCCGTCCAGCTCCAGCTCCTTGGTGGTCCAGTCGATGGGGGTGGGGACCGCCTCCAGGCCCAGCCTTTCGCAGACGGCCACGGCAAGGTCGATGTCGAAGCCCACCAGGTTGTTGCTGTCGTCCCGGAAGCCCATGGGAGGGAACTGGTCGTCCAGGCCGATGATCAGCTGGCCTTCGTTAATGGTGCCGGCCACCGTCCCGGCGGCGCTGCTTTCGGCCTCAGAGGAGGCTTCCGAGGAAGCGGAGGACGCCTCGGAGGAGGCGGCTTCAGAGGATGCCTGGGAGGAGGTGGTGCCTCCGCAGGCGGCGAGAAGGGAAACGGCCAGCATCAGGGCCAGGAAGGAAACAAGGCGCTTTTTCATGGTTCATACCTCCATCGATTCGGTTGGTTGTCATTGGTTGTGAAAGGGTATGGGAGCATTATATACTTTATCATGCTACTATGCTACCGTGATATCAAATCAAAAAACCTGATTTTCTGAAATTACCGCGAGATTTCTTCCGAAATCACGTTAGTTCACAGAAAATCAGGTTTTTTCAGATTTTGCTTCGCTCCATCTCCTCCAGCAGGTCCAGCAGCATCCCCGGCCGCTCCAGGCGGGGGACCCCCGGATATTCCGCCGGGTTGGCGCACCAGCAGGCCAG
>CAJFUT010000058.1 GCA_904420255.1 uncultured Angelakisella sp.
CACCCAGAGCAGCCGGGTCATCATCTTCGATACCGAGGGGAATATCGTGGCCAAAGGCTCGGCAAAGCATCCGGATTTGATCCTGGAGCGCCAGGGGTGGTCCGAGCACGGGGAGGAAGACTGCTGGAAAGGCTTTTGCGAAGCGTCCAAGGACGCCCTGAGCAAATTCCCGGGGGACCCGAAGGACATCATCGGCATCGGCTTTTCCAGCCAGCGGGGGGTCACCTACTGCCTGGATGAAAACGGCAGGCAGCTCCAGCGGCCCATCAGCTGGATGGACCAGCGCCTGGCCTATGGCATCGAGCCTATGGACCGGGAGCTCTCCCCCTGGTGGCAGTTTTTGAGGTACTATTCCAAAGCCAACTGGACCAAGGTCAACCGTCCGGAAATTTTCGCCAGGACGGCGAAATGGCTCACCAACGGCGGCTACCTGGGCTATAAGCTCACCGGCAAATTTGTGGACACCATCGCCAACCAGAACGGCGGCTTCCCCGTGGATAAGGCGAAGTTTGCCCTTCATGACGAGGACTGGGCCTACGAATGCGTGGGCACCCGCCGGGACCAGCTCCCGGAGATGTTCCTCCCCGGCGAGGTGATGGGCTATGTTTCCGCCGAAGGCGCCGCCGCCAGCGGCCTGCCCGAGGGCTGCCCCGTCATCGCCTGCTCCGGTGATAAGCAGGGAGAGGTCCTGGGCGCCGGCTGTATCGAAAACGGCCAGTGCTATATCACCTTCGGCACCTGCACCTCTCTTGCGATGGTAGCCGACAAGGACATTCCTTCCCCTGATACCAGCTACCTGGTCTACATGGCCTGTGTCCCGTACCAGTTTAACTACGAAGCCTCCTTGTCCAAGGGGTATTGGCTCATCTCCTGGTTCCGGGACAATCTGGGCATGGACCTGGCCGCCGAGGCTGCCGCCCAGGGGGTCAGCATCGAGGAGCTTCTCAACCGGGAAGCCGCCGACGTGCCTCCCGGCAGCGAGGGGTTGGTGATCGTTCCCGACTGGTGGAGCCCCCGGACCCGCCCCAACGGCAAAGGCGTCATCCTGGGCTTCGATGACCGCCACAAGAGGAAGCATATTTTCCGTGCCATGATCGAGGGCATCTCCCAGCAGCTCAAGATCAACACCGACATTATGTGCGGCCAGATCGGCGGCGCGGTTACCGAGATCCGGGCCGGCGGAGGCGGGAGCAAAAGCCCCATCACCATGCAGGCCACCGCCGATATCTTCGGGGTTCCGGTGCGCCGCACCCACACCTCCGAAACCTGCGCCATGGGCGCCGCCATCTGCGCCGCCGTGGGCTCCGGCATCTATAAGACCTACGAGGAGGCGGTGGAGCACATGGTGGGCATGGGCGAGGTCTTTACCCCCATCCCCGAGAATGTGAAGCTCTACGCGGAGCTGCGGGAAAAGGTACATAAGAAGGTCTACCCCACCATGAAGCCCATCTTCGACGACCTGGTGGAGCTCACCGGCCAGAAATAATTCTTTGCAGGAACCCCCTACCATAAGAGTCCTTTGTCATCTGTGAGAAACTTGAGAGCAAGAAAGACAACAGGAGGGTAACTATGGCAACGAAAGAAAAGATTCCCGGCAGAGGTATGCTGCTGACATCCTTTGGATGGATCGCGATTCTCCTGTCCTATTTCGGAACCTTCGCCCTGGGCCTGATCCTGCCTTATATGTGCGAGGAGATGGGCCTGGATTCCGTCAGCCTGGGCTCTTCCCTCAGCTCCCTGGCCTTTTTGGTAAAGGTTATTGTCTATATTCCCCTGGCCATGTTTGCCGCCCGGGCCAATCCCAAATATTTTCTGGCCATCGTTTATATCATGCTGGGCGGTTCCCTTATTCTTCACGGCCTTGCCAACAATGTCACCGGCCTTTATGTGGGCCGGATCATGATGGCTGCCGCCGGTTCCGGTATTATGGCGCCTCTGGCTCTGGTAAAGACCAACTGGATTCCCAAATCCCGCCTGGGCGGCCTCAACGGCATTGAAAACGCCGTTGGCACGGTAGGCCAGTACTTTGCCCTGTCGGTCACCGTGCCCCTCATCGGCATCCTTGGCTCCTGGCGGTCGGTGCTGGCCATCTTCGGCGGCATCGGCATCATCATCGGGGTCCTCTGGATCGTCCTGTTCAAGGAGAACGAGGCGGTGGGCAAGATCGTCCCGGCCCAGAAGAAGCCCTTCTTCCAGCCCATCGGCGAGGCCCTGAAGCACCGCTCCGTCTGGCTGCTGGGCATCGGCTGGCCCGGCACCACCCTGGTCTGGATCGCCATCACCACCTTCTGGCCCACCTACGCCGCCGAGGACCTGGGCATCAGCCTGGAGGTTTCCGGCGTCCTGCTGGGCCTCATCCCGGTGGGCTCCATCATCGGCTCCCTCACCGCCCCCAAGCTGGCGGATATGATCGGTGTGGATAAGCTGATGCTCTGGCCCTGGGGCCTCATCCTGCCGGTGACGTATTTCCTGCCCCTGGTGATTTCCAACGTACCTCTCATCGCTGTCTGCTTCTTCATCGCGGGCTACGGCGCCTATGCCTTTGTCCCGGTGGCCATGACCCACGTCTACAAGCTGCCGGGGATCAGCCCCGCGGCCATCGGCGGCGGCATCAGCTTCATCCTCACCCTCACCAGCCTGGGAGGAACCCTGGCCGGAGTCCTGGTGAAGGCCCTTTACGGCTCCCTGGGTCTTGCCGGGGCCCTGAAGGTCTGCTGCCTCTCGCCGCTGCTGTGGTTTGCCACCACCATTTTCCTGCCGGAATACGGCCGCAAGGCTATGGCCAAAAAAGCGGCGGAGGAAGCGGCGCAGTAATTTCCGCGCCTCTGATTGAAATGTAACGAGCACATCCATGGCTTTTCGCACAGGGGCTTCCCCGCCGGGCAGCAGCCGGCGGGGAAGCCCCGGCGACAACAACAAAAGGGGGGAAAGCCCATGCTGGAAACCCTGTTTCGGGAACAGCTGGCCAAGTATGACCATCTGAAAGATTATGAGATTGGCTTCCATGAGCGGGAGGACGGTGTCGTGACCCTCACCGGCCAGGTGGACGTCTGGCAGCACGTGGTGGACATCGGCCATCTGGCGGGGAAGCTGCCTGATGTATACAGCATCGTCAATGAGATTACCGTGAAGGGCCTGGAGATCCCGGCCCCGGATTACAGCGAAGAAATCCGCCGGGGGGAGAAGATCGGCGTCATCGCCGATGTGGACGTCCTCATTGTGGGGGCGGGGGTCAGCGGTTGCGCCGTTGCCCGGACCCTGGCTAAGCATAACCTGCGCATCGCGGTGGCGGATATGCACGACGACGTCAGCATGGGGGCCTCCAAGGCCAACTCCGGGGCGGTGCATCCCGGCCACATGGCGAAAGCCGGCACCCTGAAGGCCAAGCTCAACGTCAAGGGCAACGCCATGTTCACCCAGCTCCAGAAGGACCTGAAGTTCAATATGAAGCGCCGGGGGAGCTTTGGCATCGGCTACGACGAGGAGGACCGGAAGACCCTCCAGTACATTGTGGACACCGCCCGGAAAAACGGGGTCCCCGGCTGCGGCTTTATGGATGTGGATGAGCTGCTCCGGGAGGAGCCCAACATCAAGGGCCGCCCCATTGTGGCCACCTATAACACCACCATGGGCTCGGTGGAGCCCTACGAGGTGGTGATCGCCCTGGCCAACAATGCCGCCATGAACGGCGTGCGGTTCATCCTGGGGGCCCGGGTCTGCCGCATCGATATCCGCGGGGACCGGGATTTCTCGGTGGTCACCGGCAAGGGGATCATCAACACCCGGTACATCATCAACGCCGCCGGGGTCCATGCCGACGACCTGGCGGAAATGGTGGACGACAAATTCTTCACCATCCACGCCCGCCGGGGCACCATCCCGGTGTTCGA
>CAJFUT010000059.1 GCA_904420255.1 uncultured Angelakisella sp.
GTGAGCTGCGGACGCAGAAGCGCAGGTGAGTGCGCCGCTCAACTTGGGCTGAGAAAAATACACCTTCTGAAACCCAAGTTAGACCGGCGCCGCGCTCTTCCCAGCCCAGGTGACCTGCTCAGGGAGCGGCGTAGGCACCTGCGCCCTTGAAAGACTTCTCTCACGGACCTAAAAAAGGAGGTACGGCTTTGGTCTTTTCCAGCCTCTTTTTCCTCTATATTTTCCTCCCCGCCAACATCATCCTCTATTTCCTGGCCCGCACCAACCGCGTCCGCAACTGGATCATGGTGGCCTTCTCCCTGGTGTTCTACGCCTGGGGGGAACCGGTGTGGATCTTCCTGCTCCTTTTCACCGCCTTCCTCAACTGGCTGCTGGCCCTGACCATGGAGAAGCACCTGGGCACCCCCCGGGCCAAATACGCCCTGGTGGCGGCGGTGGCGGTGGACCTGTGGCTGCTGGTGATCTTCAAGTACACCGGCTTCCTTTATGAGAACATCAACGCCATCCTGGGCACCAGCTTCCGGGACCCCGGCATCGCCCTGCCCATCGGCATCAGCTTCTACACCTTCCAGATCATCTCCTACATGGCGGACGTCTACCGCCGGGAGGTGGAGGCCCAGCCCAGCTTTTTAAAATTCCTCATGTACGTCACCATGTACCACCAGCTGGTGGCGGGGCCCATCGTCCGCTACCAGTGGATCGCCCAGGAGATCGACCACCGCCGCACCGACGTCACCGAGGTCTGGAACGGCCTCTGCCGCTTCTCGGTGGGGCTCTGCAAAAAGGTGGTGGTGGCCAACGCCGCCGGCAAGCTGGCGGCCCAGTACCTGGACGGGGACCTGGCCCGGCTCACCACCACCGGGGCCCTCTTCGGCATCCTCATGTTCACCATCCAGATCTACTACGACTTCTCCGCCTACTCGGATATGGCCATCGGCATGGGCCGCATCTTCGGCTTCCACTATATGGAGAACTTCAACTACCCCTACATCGCCCGGTCGGTCACCGACTTCTGGCGGCGGTGGCATATCTCCCTTTCCACCTTCTTCCGGGACTATGTCTACATCCCCCTGGGCGGGAAGTACAGCCACCAGCTGCGCAACATCTGCGTCGTCTGGCTCCTCACCGGCCTGTGGCACGGCGCCAGCTGGAATTTCGTGCTGTGGGGGGCCTTCTACGGCCTGCTCCTCATCCTGGAGAAGAAGTTCCTCCTCCGGGGGCTCCAGCGCCTCCCCGGCGGGGTGGGCTGGCTCTGGGCCTTCCTCTGCACCCTGGTGGGGTGGAGCATCTTCTACTTTGTGGACCTGGGGCGGCTGCTGGAGTTCCTCCCCATCCTCTTCGGCGGGCGGCTGGCCCCCGACCCGGGGCTCTGGGTGACGGTGCAGAACAACTGCTTCTGGCTCATCCTTTCCATCGCCTTCTGCGCCCCCATCCTCCCCGCCATCAAAGGGCTGGCCCGGCGCTATGCCGTCCAGGACGGCCAGCAGGCCGCCCTGGTGGCCGCCCAGGCGGCGGGCTGCCTGGGGCTGGTGCTTATCTCCACCGCCTACCTGGTGGGGCAGTCCTACAACCCCTTCCTCTACTTCCGGTTCTAGGCCCATCCCCGGGCAGCGGGCCTTCTTCCGCCATGCTGCGTTGATTTTGGGCCAAAGCCCAACCCCCCTCCCGAAAGGAGCGACGTCCTGTGCCTGATTCTGTCAACAACCTCTCCCCCCGGGAGCCCGGGGAGGAAGCCTCCCCCCGGACCTCCCGGCTCTACGCCAAGGCCTGCCTGGGGGCCTCGGTGTTTTTCGTCACCGTCCTGGCGCTGGTGGGGCTCATGTCCCTCATCCTGCCCAAGCCCACCGTTTCGGAATATGAAAAGCGGGAGCTGGCCCCCTTCCCCGCCCTCTCGGCCAAGGCCCTCTGGAGCGGCCGGTGGACCAAGGATTTCGACGCCTACTACGCCGACACCTTCCCGGGGCGGGACGCCTTCATCGCCGCCACCGCCGTCCTGGACGACTGGAAGGGCCTGCGGGGGAAGGACGACATCCGCATCTATAACCAGGGCCAGGGGCAGACCCAGCCCTCCTCCAGCCAGGCTCCCTCCCAGGCACCTTCCTCCTCCGGCCCGGCCCTGGAGCCCGACCCCGGAAACGAGGGCAGCGGCAGCTCCGCCCCGGAGAGCGCCTCCTCCCAGAGCCAGAGCGAAGCCCCGCCGGAGGTGCCGGACGGCTACCTCACCGAGGGCTACTGCATCGTGGGGGACCGGGGGGTGACCCTCTTCGGCGGCTACCGCCCGGTGGCGGAGCAGTACGCCGGCATCCTCACCAATTTCGCCGACCGGCTGGGGGATTCGGCCCGGGTCTTCAACATCGTGGTGCCCTGCTCCGGGGAATTCTACCTGCCGCCCCAGTACCAGTCCCTCTCCAACTCCCAGAAGGACAACATCCAGTTCCTTTACAGCAAGCTGGGGGAAAGCGTCACCCCGGTGGACGCCTACACCCCCATCGCCGCCCACACCGGCGAATACCTCTACTTCCGCACCGACCACCACTGGACCGCCCTGGGGGCCTACTACGCCTACCAGGCCTACTGCGAGGCCGCAGGGCTGGACTGCCCGGAGCCGGGGGACTTCGAGGTGCGCACCATCCCGGACTTTTTGGGCACCGTCTACAGCGCCACCCGGGATTCCCAGCTGGGGGCCAACCCGGACCATGTGGACTACTACATCACCGCCCCCAACGCCACCGCCCAGCTCTTCCTCAAGGGCAGCACCGAGCCTCTGGAGGTCTTCCCCTGGTGCGAATTCTCCTCCGGGGCCAACAGCTACGGGGTGTTCATCTGGGCCGACAACCCCCTCTTTATCATGCACAACCCCGACCAGCCAAACGGCAAAAAAGCCCTGGTGATGAAGGAATCCTACGGCAACGCCTTCGCCCCCTGGCTCATGTGCAATTATGAAACGGTGTATGTCATCGACTACCGCCATTACGAGGAATCGGTCTACGACTTCGTGCTGGAAAACGGCATCGACGACGTCATCTTCATCAACAACTCCTTTGCCGCCAACACCAGCTACCACGCCGACCGCATCGATTACCTGTGCAATAGGTCATGACCATGATGAAACGAAAACTTCCCGCCCTCGTCCTCTGCCTGGCCCTCCTGGGAGGGTGCGGGCCGGGCTTCTCCCAGTATCCCAGGGTTTCCTCCACCGCCCCGGCGGCGGTGGAGGCCCAGACCCTCACCATAGACATCCCCCGGGACGCCGACGCCCAGACCCAGGAGGCCCTGGCCCAGTTTGCCGCGGCGGTGCTGGAGCTTTCCGGGGGCGCCGTCACCATCGAAACCGTCCCCAACAGCGACCCTCTCTCCGCCCTGGTCCACGGCGCCACCCACATGGCCCTGGCCGACAACCAGATGCTCATTGAGGCGGAGCCCGCCCTCTCCTTCCTGGACTGGCCCTTCCTCTTTGCCGGCCCGGAGGACTACCTCACCGCCGTGGGGGCGGAAAACGGCCCCATCCGGGGGAGCCGCAGCCTGGAAACGGCCCTGGGGGGACGGGTCATCGGCCTCTGGTACGGCGGCGGCACCGTCCTGCTGGGCCGGGGCGCCTTCTATGAGGAAATCTGCTTCTCCAACTCCAGCCTGGGGGTGCTCTCCGAGCGGCAGGGGTCCTCTTTCTTCACCGGCATCGGGGAGGACCTGGGGGCCGAGGCGGTCCACACCGGCGACCCGGACCATCTCCTGAGCCTGCTGGAGGACCGCACCGTCAAGTACATCGAATACCCCCTGGAGGAGCTGGCGCCGGAGGAACTGCCGGAATCGGTCCATTACCTGGAAAACACCGGCCACCGCATCGACGGGATGTGGCTGATCCTGGGAACCGGCGCTGTGGATGAGGATACGGCCCGGGTCCTGGAGGCCGCCGCCGCCGCGGTGCCCCAGCCCGCCCTGGAAAGCCGCCGGGCCGCCCGGGAAGCCCTCCTGACCCAGGTGGAGGAGGCGGGGATCCGGGTGGACACAGGGGATTATTCCGAGCTTTACCGCGCCGCCCGGGACTACTTCCAGGAGCATTACCGGGAGCTGGGCTGCCCCCAGCGGA
>CAJFUT010000060.1 GCA_904420255.1 uncultured Angelakisella sp.
CCCGCCTGACGGATTTTCACCCCCTGGAAACCGGCCTTTTGGAGCCGGTGGAGGGGATTCTGGCCGATTTCCCGCCCCGGGACCGGGTCCCCTGCGGCCAGGAGGCCTTTCTGGCCCTGCTGGCGGGGGTCCCCGCCCTGCGCAGGACCCCGGGCATCCCGGGCCCCGGCGCGCCGGGGTTCTGGAGCGCCATGCCCCGCTGCCCCGGGCCGGAGGACGTCACCGCCTGCCGGGAGCATCTGCAGCGGGTCTACGGGGTCAGGGACCGGGAGAGCCTGCTGGAGTTCTGCCGGCGGGACCTGTTCTGCCAGCCCGCCTACCTGGACTTTGAAGCCGCCTGGGAGGGCCGCCCCCGGTTCGACCCCGGGGAGCTGGAGCCCCCGGCCCGGGAGCGGTTCGAGCGGCTCCGGGACCTGGCCGCCGGCTTCGCCCCCATCCTGGGCCGCAGCGGCTTCCTGGGCTGGGACATCAGCGAGTGCGTGGGGCTCCTCCGGGCGGGGCTGGCCTGCGGCATCCTCTCCCTGGATGAGTTTTCGGAGCTGGCCGAGTACTGGGTCCAGGAGGCCCAGACCTTCCGGAGCTGGACCCATTTCGCCGTCAGCCTGGTCTGCGGGGAGCTGTTCTGGGACCTGCTCCACGGGGCCTCCCTGGAGGACGCCGCCGCCAACCAGGGCCTCTGGGTGGGGCTGGTGCGCCGGCTGCTGGAGGACGATGAAGCCTGGGGCGGCGGCTGGTGGTACGCCCCCGTCCGGGAGAAGGACTTTGCCATCCCCGCCCCGGATATCCGGCCCCTCCTGGAGGAATGGGAGGGCCCCCGGGGCTGCATCGCCACCGACCGGGTGGTGGTGGAGGGCCGCCGGGTGGGCTACTGCTACCGGGAGGAGCCGGACCAGGGCTTCCCCGACAGCGGCTGGCGGTTCTTCGCCGGGGACGAGGACGAGGAGTACCTTTCGGACCCCGGCCGCAGCGGCGCCTACGACCTGAACACCCTGGTCAACTACGACCCGGAGATTCTCCCCCTCCTGAAGGCGCCCTTCGGCACCGCCTTCGCCCGGGGGGAGGACGGGGCCTTTGTCCAGGAGCCCCTGGTTCCCCCCGACGGGGAATCCCATTGAATGAAAAAAGGAAAGGATGGTTACCATGACCGAACTGGAACTGAAATATGGCTGCAACCCCAACCAGAAGCCCTCCCGGATTTTTATGCGGGACGGCGGGGAGCTTCCCCTCAAGGTGCTGAACGGCAAGCCCGGCTACATCAATTTCCTGGACGCCCTCAACAGCTGGCAGCTGGTGCGGGAGCTCCGGGCCGCCTGCGGCCTGCCCGCCGCAGCCTCCTTCAAGCACGTCAGCCCCGCCGGGGCCGCCCTGGGGCTGCCCCTTTCCGACACCCTGCGGAAAATCTATTTCGTGGAGGAGGGGCTGGAACTCTCCCCCCTGGCCTGCGCCTATGCCCGGGCCCGGGGCGCCGACCGGATGTCCTCCTTCGGGGACTGGATCGCCCTTTCCGACCCCTGCGACGTCCCCACCGCGAAGCTCATCCAGCACGAGGTCAGCGACGGCATCATCGCCCCGGGCTATGAGCCGGAGGCCCTGGAGATCCTCCGCTCCAAGCGGAAGGGGAACTACAACATTGTGGAGATCGACCCCGCCTACACCCCCGCCCCCCAGGAGTACAAGGATGTTTTCGGCGTCACCTTCCAGCAGGGCCGCAACGAACTCCGCATCGACGCGGACCTCCTTTCCAACATCGTCACCAAGAACAAGGACCTGCCGGAAAGCGCCAGGCGGGACCTGGTGGTGGCCCTCATCGCCCTCAAGTACACCCAGTCCAATTCGGTCTGCTACGCCTGTGACGGCCAGGTCATCGGGGTGGGGGCCGGGCAGCAGTCCCGGATCCACTGCACCCGCCTGGCGGGCCAGAAGGCGGACAACTGGCTGCTGCGGCAGCACCCCAAGGTGCTGGCCCTGCCCTTCCGCCCCGATCTTTCCCGGCCCAACCGGGACAACGCCATCGACGTCTACATCTCCGACGAGTGGGAGGACGTCCTGGGGGAGGGCGCCTGGCAGGAAACCTTCTCGGTGCGGCCCGAGCCCCTCACCCCGGCGGAAAAGCGGGAGTGGCTCGCCCAGGCCAAGGACGTGGCCCTGGGCAGCGACGCCTTTTTCCCCTTCGGGGACAACATCGAGCGGGCCCGCAAGAGCGGCGTCCGCTATGTGGCCGAGCCCGGCGGCTCCATCCGGGACCAGCAGGTCATCGACACCTGCGATAAGTACGGCATGGTGATGTGCTTCACCGGCATCCG
>CAJFUT010000061.1 GCA_904420255.1 uncultured Angelakisella sp.
CCAGGTGGAATAATCGCTTACGTTGAGGCCGAGGCTCTCCGCCAGGGCCCGCCGCTCGGCGGCCAGGCTTTCCAGGGCGGAGGCGGTGGTGTAGCTGGCCTTATCGGCGGCGGTGAGGAGGTTGGGATATTTCTGGATGATGGCGTCCAGCGCCGCGGAACCCCGCTGGGCGATGAGCTCCTGGATGGTTTCCCAATCCCCGGCCTCCCGGATTTCGGAGCTGGTAAGCCCGGCGTCCTCCGCCAGCTGGCGCCGTTCCTCCGAGAGGCTGATGCGGCGGCTCAGGGAGTAGCCCTGCTCCTCGCTGTCCAGGAAGATGGCAAAGTCCTCCTGGCGGCGCTCGATGTAGTAGATCATGGTATCCAGGTCCAGCTCCTCCCGCTCGTCGTAGGTGAGGTAGAGCTGGGCCAGCTCCTCCCGGCGCTGGGCCAGGGCCTGCTGCTCCTCGGCGGAGAGGGTGGCCTTCTCGTCCTCGGTGAGCCACTTGTTGGCGGCCAGGGCGGCGGCCTCCTCCTGCTGCTTCTTCAGCTCGGCTTCCTGCTGCTTCTTCAGGTAGTCGTACCACTCCTGAGGCATGACGGGGTTGGTGTTGAGGGTGGCCCCGGCGGTATCCACCTCGGTGGATTCCCCATCCCGGACCTTCCGGGCAAACACCACGAACCGGGCGATCCGCTCGCCGGTGTCGCTCTTGAAGGAATAGTCGCAGGTGGAGAGGGTCAGGAGCTTGTCGTCGGTGCGCACATCCACCTTGGTGTTGATGATGGACCGCTCCCGGATCTTGTTGACATATTCCACCATATCCTCATCGCTGTACTTCTCGATGAAGTTGTGGTAGGGGAATTCCGGGTCGTCCTTTTTGCAGATGACCACGCCGAAAATCTTGTACATCCCCTCGTAATAAACGCTGTCGTAGCTTATGAGGGGGTGCTGGCGGTAGTACTCGATGGATTTATAGTTGAGCAGCTCCCCGAACATCTGCCCGTCGTTCATATTGTGGGCGTAGATGATGGTGTTGGTGCTGGGCTCCTTCTGGGCCACCCGGTAGTCCACAAAGGCCACGCCGTGGTTGTTGTCGGCCCGGGTGAAGTCCCGGCGCTCGTAGTAGTCGTTATCGCTGGTCTGGACCACCACCATGTCCAGGTACTGGGTGCCGTCGATCTTGATCCAGCCCGCCACATCGGGGTTCTGGGCGTAGAGGGCGGCGAACTTGGCCAGGTAATCGTCGGGGTAGCCGTCCACGTCCTCGGGGCGGATGTTGCTGTTGCTGTAGGCGGACTGCTGGTCCGCCACCAGGCCCTTGTTCCGGTAGGATTCCAGGTAGACACTGGCAATATAGATCATGCAGCCGATGAACACCAGCAGGGAGATCCCCAGGATCACCAGCCTTGTGATGTCGGATTTTGTCAGCTTCTTGTAGCGTATCTTCTGGATCAGGTTCATTCTCTTTGGTTCCTTTTCTTGGTTTTCCTGGGAGGCGGAGCCGGACCGGCTTCCCCCTCCCTTTTTCCCGCCGGCCTTTTTCCCCTTGGGCAGCAGCCCGGACAGGGCGGCCGAAGCCCCGGCCAGGGGGCCGCCGTATCCCGGGATGGCGTGGGCCATCCCCACGCCCCCCGGAAGGGGCTCGGGGTACTGCTGGGCGTAGAGCCGCAGCATATTCAGGGCCTGGGTGCAGGCGGCGGAGCGCAGGTCGTCGGGGCCGGACCCCTCGGGCAGCAGGACCTTTTTGGCCCAGACCTCCCGGCCGTCGGTGATGGCCACATAAAGGAGCCCGGCTTCCTTCCCCTCCTGGGCCTGGGGCCGGCAGGAGATGGCGGCGCCCAGGTCCGCCTTGCCCTTGCGCCGCACGGCGTCGGCCATGGCCGCCGTCACCCGGCGGCTCACGCCTCCCGCCTCGGAGATGAGCTTTTTGGAAACCCCCAGCCGTTCCGCCTTCTGGGCGTCGCTGGCAAGGTTCATCCCGCCCACCATCACCTTGGCGCCGCCCAGGGCGGCCTGTCCCTCCTTGATGGCTTCCGCCAGCAGCCCGGCGGTGCCCGCCTCCGCCACCGCCAGGGTGAGGCCGTGGCTCTGGAACAGCCGGGCCACCTGCTGCCCCAGGGGCTCCCCCTGGGCGCTGGTGAGGTAGGCCCCCAGGCGGCTCTCCACCTGGCGGGCCATGGCGTCGCAGGCCGCCTGGGCCTCCGCCCGGGTGGCCCCGGTGGCGGAAATATGGATCTCGCACTCATTCCCCCGGCTGTGGAGGGTGAGCTTCGGATTTTCAGAACGCATCAGGGACCCCAGCTGCTCCCGGACCGGCGCCTCCCCCAGCTCCACCGCCCGGAGGGTCCGCTGGGCGGAAGCGCCGCCGCCCAGGCCCTCCAGCAGCCGCCGCACCGAGGCGGAAAAGCACCCGGCCAGCTCGCTGGGGGTGCCGGGAAGCACCAGCATCAGCTGCTTCTGGGCCCGGATGGCATAGCCCTGGACCAGCCCCGAGGGGTTGGGAATCCGCAGGCTGCCCTTGGGGATGGCGGCAAAGCTCCCCAGCTCTTCGGAGGAATAATCCCTGCCCATGCGGGAGGCCCGCTGGGCCAGCTGCTCCTCCAGGGCGGGGTCTCTCTGAAGCTCCAGCCCCAGCCCCGCCGAGATGGCCTGGGCCGCCGCCAGGGCGGCCTCCGGCTCCGCCGAGGGGAGCACCGCCACCAGGTCCCCCTGGCGGGACGCCTCCCGGAGGCGGTCGAACACCTCCTGGGACTGGGCCGGCACCATCCGGCGGCTGCCCATCCCGATGCCCACCGCGGCAAGCTCCCTCTGGAGGTATTCGCAGCTGGCCTCAAAAAAATTCTGATACAGGTTCTGGTTTCCGATTCCGATGATTTCAGCTTTCATGGAACAGTTGGGTCCTCCTGTCGGTCAATGGGTTTGGCGCCCTGCCGGGTCAGCCCCGGTAGCGGCTGGAAAGAACGATAAGCTCCGCTTCCTCCGCGGCCCGGTCCAGGAGGGCGGGGTCCAGCCCCGCTTCCTCCTCCACCCGGGCCACCTCCTCTGCCCGGGGGCGGGTCTTGGGGTGCCGGGGGGTAAAGACGGTGCAGCAGTCCTCATAGGGGAGGATGGAGGTTTCAAAGGTGCCGATCTTCCGGGCGATGGCCACAATCTCGCTTTTGTCCAGCCCCACCGCCGGCCGCAGCACCGGCAGGCTGGTGACGCAGTCGGTGACGCCGATGGCCTGGAGGGTCTGGCTGGCCACCTGGCCCACGCTCTCCCCGGTAATGAGGCCGCCGCAGCCTTCCCGGAGGGCGATCCGCTCCGCCACCCGCATCATGGCCCGGCGCATCAGGAGGGTGAAGTATTCCTCCGGGCCCCGGTCCTTGAGCTGCTCCTGGATTTCGGTGAAGGGGACGATGAAAAGCCGGATCCGCCCGGTGTAGGGGAGGAGCTTCTCCCCCAGGGTGATGACCTTCTGCCGGGCCCGGTCGCTGGTGTAGGGGGGGCTGGCGAAGTGGACGGCGATGAGCTCCAGCCCCCGCTTGGCCATCATGTAGCCGGCCACCGGGCTGTCGATGCCCCCGGAAAGGAGGAGGGCCGCCTTGCCCCCGGTGCCCACCGGGATTCCCCCGGCGCCGGGGATCTGGTTTTTGTGGATGTAGGCGTCCTTTTCCCGGATTTCCACCGTCACGGTGACCTCCGGGTTTTCCACGTCCACCCGCAGGTGGTGGAACCGGGACAGGAGCAGCCCCCCCAGCTCCCGGCAGATCTCCGGGGACTTCATGGGGAAGCTCTTATCGCTGCGCTTGGCGCCTACCTTGAAGGTCCTGGCCGCCAAAAGGTCCTCCCGGAGGTACTCCGGGGCGGCGGCGCAGATGGCCTCCCAGTCCTTGGGCACCACCAGGGCGGGGCAGAGGGCCGCGGCCCCGAACACCGTCTGGAGCCGGGCGATGACCCGGTCCATCTCCACATCCTCCGAAAGGGGCTCCACATAGATGGTGGACTGGCTCTTCCAGATGTGGAATTTCCCCAGGTCCTCCAGCCGCCGCCTGGCGTTTTTAATCATGGTATCCTCGAAGCTCCCGCGGTTCAGGCCCTTGAGGACCATTTCCCCGCATTTGAGCAGGACGATCTCCTTCATGGGTTCTCCTCACTCCTCGGCGCCGGCCCGGGGGCCGCCGCGTGTTATTTCCTGGCCAGCTCCTCCAGCCCCAGGGCCAGCCAGCGGCAGAACTCGTCCACCTCTTCGGGGGTGTTCTCCCGGCAGAAGCTGACCCGCAGGGCCCCGTCCACCCGGTCCACAGACAGGCCCATGGCGGTGAGGACATGGCTCCTGGCCCCCTTGGCGCAGGCGGAGCCTCCGGACACGTAGATCTCCCGGCGCTCCAGGTAATGGATCATCACCTCGGAGGGGATCCCCGGGAGAGAGAGGTTCACTATATAAGGTGCGCCGTCCGGGGGGGAATTGATGCACACCCCGGGCATTTCCCGCAATTTTTCCGTCAGCCGCTCCCGGAGCTGCCGGAACCGGGCCATGTTCTCCTCCCGGGCCTCCCACATCTGCCGGGCCGCCAGGCCGAAGGCGCAGGCGCCGGGGGTGTTCTCGGTGCCGGGGTGGAACCCCCGCTCCTGGCCGGAGCCGTAACAGAGGGGGAGGAGCCGGCTGCCCTTTGCGGCATAGATGGCCCCGATCCCCTTGGGGGCGTGGATCTTGTGGCCGCTGAGGGTGACAAAGTCCACCCCCCAGCTTTTGGGGGAAACCGGGAGCTTACCGAAGCTCTGAACGCAGTCGGCGTGGATCAGCAGCCGGGGGTTGTTCCGCCGGGCCGCCCGGGCGATGGCCCGCAGGTCGTTGACGGCGCCGGTTTCGCTGTTGACGTGCATCACCGAAAGGAGCACCGTCTTTTCGTCCACCGCCGCGGCGGCCTCCTCCGGGTCCACGGCGCCCCCCGCCCGGGGCGGGAGGTACACCGCCTCAAAGCCGTTTTCCGAAAGGTGCCGCACCGGGGCCAGCACCGATTCGTGCTCCACCGCCGTGGTGACAACCTTGTTCCCCCGGCGGCGGGCGGCCATGGCCCCCCCGATCACCGCCAGGTTGTTCCCCTCGCTGCCGCAGGAGGTGAAGGCCACCTCCTCCGGCTCCGCCCCCAGGATCCGGGCGATCTCCCCCCGGGCCTGGGCCAGGGCCTGCTCCGCCAGGAAGCCCCGGCGGTGGAGGGAGGAGGGGTTGCCGTATTCTTCGGTCATCAGCTCCAGGGCCCGCCGGGCCGCCTCGGGGCTCACCCGGGTGGTGGCGCTGTTGTCAAAGTAAATCTCCAAGGGGCGGCCTCCTTATCCCCCTGCCGGGGGGTTCATTTCATACACGGGATAAGTATACCGCAAATCGGCCCCGAGTTCAATCTTTTTGCGCGACTCCCCCATGGCGCCGGGATTTGGGGCGGATACCGATTATAAAACGGCGGAAAAGAGAAAAATATTTCCATCCCAGGAAAAAAATCGGGACAGCCCCTTTTAAAAACGGCGGTTTTTGGTTAAAATAGGAAACTAGGAACCCCCGCAAAGCCGCTTCCCCTGCGGCTTTCTCACACAATGCCCATATGCGAAGGAGTGTCCCCCTTGAAGAAACGAATTTTTTCCGTCCTCACCGCCCTGGCCCTGGTGCTGGCCGCCGGCTGCTCCGCCCCGGAGGAGGAACCGGCGCCCCAGGGCACCGGCGCCGCCGAAAGCGGCGCCCTGACCCTGAACATCCACCTGGGCGGCGAGCCCTCCTCCATCGACCCGGCCTTCGTCACCGCCGACGACGGCGGCAGCTACGCCCTCCACCTCTTTGAGGGGCTGGTGGCCATGGGCCCGGGCCTGGAGCCCGCCCCCGCCGCCGCCGAAAGCTGGACGGTGGAGGAGGACGAGGACGGCCTGCCGGTCTATACCTTCACCCTCCGGGAGGGGGCGGTCTGGTCCGACGGCACCCCGGTGACCGCCCAGGATTTCGTCTACGCCTGGCGGCGGGTGCTGGACCCGGACAGCCCCTCCCCCAGCGCCTACCAGCTCTACCCCATCCACAACGCCCAGGCCTACCACGAGGGGGTGGCCACCCAGGGGGAGGACGGCGCCACCACCATCCAGCACACGGTGGAGCCGGATGAGCTGGGCATCGAGGCGGTGGACGACGCCACTCTCCGGGTGACCCTGGAGGGGCCCTGCCCCGATTTCCTCTCCCTGCTGACCCTCCCCGCCTACTGCCCCGTCCGCCAGGATGTGGTGGAGGCCAACCCCGACACCTGGACCCAGGCCCCGGAAACCTGCATCGGCAACGGCCGGTATATGCTGAAGGAGTGGAACCACGACCGGAACCTCTCCCTGGTCTGGAACGACCAGCACTGGGACCCCCAGGAGCCCGCCTCCACCTTCCTCAACTTCATCCTCTCGGACGACACCCAGGCGGTTTTCGCGGATTTCTCCGCCGGGCTCATCCAGTACGCCAGCGCCGTCCCCTCCCTGGAGCGGGCCGCCCAGGAGGAGGCCGGCACCCTGACCCAGCTTCCCAGAGCGGGGGTATACTATTATTATTTCAACTGCGGCTCCGAGCCCTTTGACGACCCCCTGGTGCGCCGGGCCATCTCCCTGGCCATCGACCGGGAGGCACTGGCCCAGGCCATGGGGGAGGACCTGGCTCCCGCCTTCGGCCTGGTCCCCGACGGCATCCCGGACACCCTGGCGGGGGAGGATTTCTCCCGGGTGGAGCCCCCCATCTCCCAGGACGCCGCCGCCAACCTGGCCGAGGCCCAGGAGCTGCTGGCTGAGGCGGGCTATCCCGGCGGCGCCGGCTTCCCCCAGCTCACCTTCCTCACCAACCGGTCCGAGGCCCACGAGGAGGCCGCCCGGCAGGTCCAGCAGATGCTGGCCGAGGGCCTGGGCATCGATATGCAGATTCTCGCCCTGTCCACCCAGGAATACCAGGAGGCCCTGGCCGGGGGAGACTGGGATATGACCCGGGGCGGGTTGATGGGCTACCGCCTGGACCCCGCCCCCTACCTGGACGGCTGGAGCGCCGACGCCTCAGCCAACTACGGCGGCTTCTCCAGCGAGAACTACGAGGCCCTTCTGGAGGCCTCCTGGTCCGCCCCCGAGGAGCCGGAGGAGGAGGCCGGGGACGGGGAAGCCTCCTCCCAGGCCGCTGAGGAACCCCAGGAGGACGCCTCCGGGGAAGGGGAGGCCCAGGAGGGGGACCAGCAGCCCCTCGTCATCCCCGAAACCCGCATGGAAATCCTCCACGATATGGAGCGGCTGCTGGTGGCGGAGGAGGCCGCCGCCGTCCCCCTGTGGCAGTACCGGCAGGCGGCGCTGGAGGCCCCCGGCCTTTCCGGGGCGGTGTCCTCCCCCCTGGGGTACCGCTATTTCCAGTACGCGGCCTATGAGGCCCCCGCCGGGGACGCCGATTCCCAAACCGCCCAGTAAAAAGGAACCCGGCCTCTTGACAACTTTGTGCCGCCGCCCGGGGGGCTGCCCCGGGCTGAAAACCGAAAGGAGGAAAGTAAAAATGGACCTGAAAGCGTTTTTCAAGATGAACTACGGCCTTTACATCATCAGCTCCAAGGACGGGGAGGGGGCCGCCGGCTGCGTGGTGAACACCCTCACCCAGGTGACGGCGGAGCCCCCCAAGGTGATGCTGGCCATCCACAAGGACAACCGCACCACCCAGGCCATCCTGAATTCCGGGGTGTTCGCCGCCACGGTGCTGACCCAGGACACCCCCATGGAGCTCATCGGCCGGTTCGGCTTCCAGTCCAGCCGGGAGGTGGATAAGTTCCAGGGCTATGAGGTGAAGGAGGACAAAAACGGCCTCCCCTGGCTCACCCGGCAGATGGCGGCCCGGTTCTCCTGCCGGGTGCTGGACCGGATGGACGCCGGCACCCATTACCTTTTCCTGGCCCAGGTGGAGGAGGCGGAAACCCTCTCCCAGGACGAGCCCATGACCTATTCCTACTACCACGCGGTGAAAAACGGCCGCACCCCGCCCAAGGCCTCCAGCTACCAGCCGGAGGAGTCCCCCAAAGCCCGGGGCTGGCGGTGCAAGATCTGCGGCTACGTCCTGGACGCCGAGGAGCTGCCGCCGGATTTTGTCTGCCCCATCTGCAAAAAGGGCGCGGAATTCTTCGAAAAGCTGTAAAGGGCCGGCGGCCCCACGGAAAAGCCGGAGCAATCTCGGGAAGATTGCTTCGGCTTTCTTTCGCGGCGGCTGCCGGTTATTGATTGGTGTAGAGCTGGCGGTAGGGGCTGCTGGTATTGGGGGTCAGCAGGTAGAACCGCCCCCGGAACAGCTCCTCCAGAGGGACGCCGAAGGTCTCGGCGTAGGCCTCCCCATAGGGGCGGAATTCCGCCAGGTCCTCCGGCCCCGCCTCCCGGGCGGACACCTGCTCCGGCAGGTCGAAGGGGAGGCTGTCGGCCCGCAGGAGGATTTTCCCACCGTGCATCCCGGTGCCGCAGAACCGCCCCACCGGGGGCTTCCCCTCCCGGCCCCGGCCCAGCACCAGGATCAGCCCCCCGGCCTGGTATTCCCCCAGGAAGCTGCCGGCGCCGCCGCCGACAACCACCGCCGGCACCCGGTCCCCGTAGGATTTCATGTGGATCCCCGCCCGGTAGCCCACGTCGTCCCGGACCAGGATGAGGCCGCCCCGCATCCCGTAGCCCAGGCCGTCGCCGCAGCTGCCGTGGACCACGATGCGCCCGGCGTTCATGGTGTCCCCCGCCGCCTCCTGGGCGTTGCCCCGGACCAGGATCTCCCCGCCGTCCAGGTAGGCCCCCAGGGCGTTGCCCGGGGTGCCCCGGATCTCCAGCCGGCCCCGGGCCAGGCCGGCCCCCAGGTACCGCTGGCCGTTGCAGCCCTCCACCAGGATGTCCTCCCCGGCGGCGGCCCGGATTTTTTCGTTCAGCTCCCGGTAGGGGAGCCCTCTGGCGTCGATGGTCATGGCTTTGGAAAAACCTCCTCCGCGGCCGGGGGCGCCCCCGCCGCTGTCTGTATTCAGTCCCCGGCGTGCTTGATGCCCAGGATTTCCAGCTCCTTCCGGGTCATCCCCACCCCCCGGAGCATCAGCCGGTTGCCCCGGAGGGCCTCGATGGAATTGATCCCCATGCCCCCCATCATCTCCTCCATCTCCCGCCGCCAGGCGGTGATGAGGTTCACCAGCCGCCGGGCCCCCTCCTGGGGGTCCAGCCGGGCGGTGAGGTCGGGGCGCTGGGTGGCGATGCCCCAGGCGCAGCGGCCGCTGTGGCAGCTGCGGCAGAGGTGGCACCCCAGGGCCATGAGGGCGGCGGTGCCGATATAGACGGCGTCTGCCCCCAGGGCCACCGCCTTCACCACGTCGGCGGAGCAGCGGATGCTCCCCCCCGCCACCAGGGAAACCTCCCCCCGGATTCCCTCCTGGCGGAGCCGGGTGTCCACGCTGGCCAGGGCCAGCTCGATGGGGATGCCCACGTTGTCCCGGATCATGGTGGGGGCCGCGCCGGTGCCGCCCCGGAAGCCGTCGATGGCGATGATATCGGCGCCGCTGCGGGCGATGCCGCTGGCGATGGCCGCCACGTTGTGGACCGCCGCCACCTTCACCAGCACCGGCTTTTCGTAGCCGGTGGCCTCCTTCAGGGAGCAGACCAGCTGGCGCAGGTCCTCGATGGAATAGATGTCGTGGTGGGGGGCGGGGCTGATGGCGTCGGTGCCCTCGGGGATCATCCGGGTCCGGGAGATGTCCCCCACGATCTTGCTGCCGGGCAGGTGGCCGCCGATGCCGGGCTTGGCCCCCTGGCCCATTTTGATCTCGATGGCCGCCCCGGCCTTGAGGTAGCCGGGGTGGACCCCGAACCGCCCCGAGGCCACCTGGACGATGGTATTTGGTCCGTATTCATAGAGGTCCCGGTGGAGGCCGCCCTCCCCGGTGTTCCAGCAGATGCCCAGCTCCCGGGCGGCCCGGGCCAGGCTGGCGTGGGCGTTGTAGCTCACCGAGCCGTAGGACATGGCGGCGAACATCACCGGCACCTGCAGCTCCAGCCGGGGGGGCAGGTCGGGGATGAGCCGCCCGCCGGCCCCCCGGCGGGGGCGCCCGCCCCTGGCCCCCAGGAAGGTGCGGGTTTCCATGGGCTCCCGGAGGGGGTCGATGGAGGGGTTGGTCACCTGGCTGGCGTTGAGGAGGATCCGGTCCCAGTAGACCGGGATTTTCCCCGGGCTCCCCATGGAGGAGAGGAGCACCCCGCCGGTTTCCGCCTGGCGGTAGATGTCGGCGATGGCCCCGGCGCTCCAGTTGGGGCTGCCGTTCCAGCAGTTGCGGCTGGGGAATACCTTCAGGGCCCCCACAGGGCAGCAGGCCACGCACCGCTGGCAGTTGACGCAGCCCCTCTCGTCGATGGTGAGGTTCCCGGCAGCGTCCCTGCCGTGGACGCCGTTGGGGCACTGCTGGACGCAGATGCCGCATCCGGTGCAGCGGGCATTGTCCCGGGCCACCTCAAAGGAGGGGGCGATGTATTGGATTTTCATTGGGCGTTTCCTCCTTTGGCGGCTTTCCGGGGCAGCCGGTCCAGGGTATAGATGACCGCTTCCCCGCCCCGGGGGGCCCAGAGGCGGTCCAGCTCCGGCGCCACCTCCCGGATGGCGCACTCCTCGCTGGCGATGTAGACCCGGTCCCCCCGTTCCCCCACCACCATGCTCCGGAGCTTCAGCCGGTCGTTGAGGGCCAGGATTCCCCCGGTGAAGCCCAGGAGGATGGAAAAGGGCCCGGTGACCAGCAGGCTGGCGTACCGCTCCCGGAGGTAGGTGGAAATCGCCCGCTCCTCCGGGGGCAGGCGGCGGATGGTGGACCAGAAGGGGGCCGCCGCCACCCTGGCCGCTTCCTCCAGGGTCAGGCCCTCCCGGCGCTGGAGGTAGTCGAAAAGGTAGGTGAGCACCTCGGTGTCGGTCTGGAGGCTGCAGTGGTAGCCGTACATCTCCAGGTAGCGGCGGTTGGCGTCGTAGGAGGAGATTTCCCCGTTGTGGACCACCGTGCGGTCCAGCAGGGCGAAGGGGTGGGCCCCGCCCCACCAGCCGGGGGTGTTGGTGGGGTAGCGGCCGTGGGCGGTCCAGCAGTAGCCGGCGTATTCCTCCAGGCGGTAGAACTCCCCGATGTCCTCGGGGAAGCCCACCCCCTTGAAGACCCCCATGTTCTTGCCGCTGGAAAAGACATAGGCCCCGTCGATGCGGGTGTTGATGTAAAAGACGCAGCGGACGGTGAACTCCTCCTCGTCCAGGTGGCTGTCCGCCAGCCGGGTGGGGAGGGGGGTGACGAAGTACCGCCAGATGAGGGGTTCCCCGGTGACCCGGGGGGTTTTCCGCACCGGGATTTTGGAGAGGTTCACCACGTCGAACCGCCTCTCCAGAAATTTCTCGCACTCCTCCTTGGCGGCGCAGGTGTCGAAAAAGATGTGGAAGGCGTAGAGGTCGGCGTACTGGGGGTAGATGCCGTAGCCGGCAAAGCCGCCCCCCAGGCCGTTGCTCCTGTCGTGCATCACGGCGATGGAGCGGACCATCTCCCCGCCGCCGATGGCCTCCCCCGACCGGGAAAAGACGCCGGAGATGGCGCACCCCGAGGGGATGCGCACCTCCCCCTCCCGGGGGGGCCGGTTCCCCATGTCCATAGATCATTCTCCTTCCGCTGTCCGGTGATTTGGGAAAAAGAAAAAAGCCCACCCCCGGGCGTACCCCGCCCAGGGATGAACTCCTTTGTTCCTTACGCCATATTATAAGCCCCCCTTTCCCCTCCTGTCAAGAGGCCGGAGCGGCTTTCCCAGACAGGGGCCCAGGGCGGCAAGGCAAAAAATTCCTTCTGATTATTGAAAAAATTGTGCAAAAAGGAAAAAACAGCTTCCCCCCGTTGACATCCCGCCCCGGCAGGGCTTATACTGGGCCACATGGAAAACGGCAAAGGCGCTGTGGGCCCTCGGGGCCCGCGGCGCTTTTTTTGTTTTTCCGGGGCCTGCCGCCCCCACCCGGCAAACGCGGAATTTTTCTTGAGGAGGTCTGCCAGCATGAGCAAGGTACCCGAACTGTTTGGAAGCATGGTCTTTTCCGACGTGGTGATGAAGGAGCGCCTTCCCCACGACACCTACCGGGCCATGAAGAAGGCCATGGCCGGCGGCGTCAGCCTGGACCGGGCCATCGCCGACGTGGTGGCCAGCGCCATGAAGGACTGGGCCATCGAAAAGGGGGCCACCCATTTCACCCACTGGTTCCAGCCCATGACCGGCATCACCGCCGAAAAGCACGACAGCTTCATCCGCCCCGACGGGGAGGGCCGGGTCATTATGGAATTTTCCGGCAAGGAGCTGGTGAAGGGGGAGCCGGACGCCTCCTCCTTCCCCTCCGGGGGGCTGCGGGCCACCTTCGAGGCCCGGGGCTACACCGCCTGGGACCCCACCAG
>CAJFUT010000062.1 GCA_904420255.1 uncultured Angelakisella sp.
AGGGGGAGAGCGGAGGCTTGGAACCGGCCATGAAACCAATGGCGGGCCAAGCCGGAGCCCCCCGGGGCCGAGGGCCTTCTGCGGAAAGTTCTCGGCCCGGGGGGCCTCCGGCCCCCAAAGAGCGGCGGCGGGAGCCACCCCGCTTGACAAATCCTTCCGTTGTGATATACTATAGTTGGTTTTGTTTCAGGGCGGGGTGAAATTCCCCACCGGCGGTGATGGGCCATGGAGCCACGAGTGCCGCGAGCCGGCCTTTCTAGAGGGCGGGCAGAGCCGGTGAGAATCCGGTACCGACAGTAAAGTCTGGATGGAAGAAACGGAAGCCGAAATTGGGGGCAATGCCCCTGAAATCAGCCGACACGCCCTTTGTGCAGACCATCTGCGCGAAGGGCCTTCTTTTTCCCCCCCGAGCAAGCCAAAAAGTACGGCCGGCCCGCGGTTTTCCGGGCCGGGAATCCAGTTATTTTTTGGAGGTATGCTTTATGTCCGGCTCTATCACCCGCACCAAGAAAATCACCTACAGCGCCATGTTCGCCGCCATCGCCACTGTCCTCATGTACTTTGAGGTGCCCCTGCCCTTTATGCCCCCCTTCCTCAAGATGGACCTGAGCGGCCTTGTGAGCATCTTGGCGGCCTTCATGTTCGGGCCCCTTTCCGCCATCCTCATCACCCTGGTGAAGGACATCATCCACATCTTCACCAGCACCTCCGGCGGCGTGGGCCAGGTAGCGGATTTCTTCATGGTCTCCGCCTTCTCCATCGCGGCCTCCATGGCCTACCGCCGCTTCCACACCCGGAAGGGCGCCATCCTGGGCCTCTCCCTGGGCACCCTCGCCATGGCCGTCGTCGGCTGCTTCACCAATAAGTATATGCTCATCCCCTTCTACGCCCAGCTGATGCCCATCGAGGATATCCTCTCCGCCTGCTCCGCCGTCAATCCCCTCATCGGGAGTCTGGATACCTATATCCTCTTCGGCGCCTTCCCCTTCAATCTCATCAAGGGGGCCATCCTCTCGGTCATCACCCTGCTCCTCTACAAGCGCCTCTCCAACTTTATCAAGGAGAACACCATCTTCGACAAAAAGCCCGCCGCTGTTGACAAGGCGCCGAAAATGGGCTAAAATATCCTTTACCCAAATACAATTGAATCTGTCCTTATCAAGAGTGGTGGAGGGAACAGGCCCTGGGAAGCCCGACAACCTGCCGAAAGGCAAGGTGCCAAATCCTGCGGAGCAATCCGGGAGATGAGTTGACACGCGCTCGGATGGTTTCGTCCGGGCGCTTTCTTTTTTCAGGGGAGCCCGGGACAGACGCAAAAGAAAGGAAGCTGCATCATGAGGAACTACTATTTCACCAGCGAATCGGTCACCGAAGGCCACCCCGACAAAATCTGCGACCAGATCTCCGACGGCATCCTGGATGCCATCCTCCGGGAGGACCCCATGGGCCGGGTGGCCTGTGAAACCACCTGCACCACCGGCCTGGTCCAGGTGATGGGAGAAATTTCCACCAAATGCTATGTGGACATCGCCAAGGTGGCCCGGGATATTATCCTGGACATCGGCTACGACCGGGCCAAGTACGGCTTCGACGGCTCCACCTGCGGGGTCATCACCTCCATCCACGACCAGTCCCCCGACATCGCCCTGGGGGTGGACCGCTCCGCCGAGGCCAAGGCCGGGGAGGAGGAGGCGGAAAACGGCGCCGGGGACCAGGGGATGATGTTCGGCTACGCCTGCGACGAAACCCCCGAGCTGATGCCCATGACCATCTCCTACGCCCACAAGCTGGCCCGGCGGCTGGCCGAGGTCCGCAAAAACGGCATCCTCCCCTACCTGCGGCCCGACGGCAAGACCCAGGTGACGGTGCGCTACCAGGACGGGCGGCCGGCGGAGGTGAGCACCATTGTGGTGAGTACCCAGCACAGCGAGGAGGTAAGCCAGGCCGAAATCCACGCCGACGTCATCCGGGAGGTCATCGAGCCTGTGGTGCCGCAGGAGCTTCGCCCCAACTGCCGCTACCTCATCAACCCCACCGGGCGCTTTGTGGTGGGGGGGCCCCACGGGGACAGC
>CAJFUT010000063.1 GCA_904420255.1 uncultured Angelakisella sp.
CGGCATTCAGGAGGTGATGGAGGCCATCCCCACCGGCGCCTTCTGCCCCGGCCCCATCCCGGAGGACATCTTCCCCACCACCCGGGGGTATGAGAAGCTCCTGGACTACCTGGAGGAGAGCGGCACCGAGGTGCGGCTCCTCCAGCCCGGGGACGGCCTGGAGCTGGGGGGCGGCGGGGTCCTCACCGTCCTGGGGCCGGTGGTGGAATACAGCGACCTCAACAACATCTCCCTGGTGAGCCGCCTGGACTTTGGGGAAAGCTCCTTCCTCTTCTGCGGGGACGCCGAAACCGGGCCCGAGGAGGATCTGCTGGAGGCGGGGGCCTATCTTTCCGCCGACGTGTGGATGGTGCCCCACCACGGCAGCAGCACCGGGGCGGACCCGGACTTCCTGGCGGCGGTGGACCCCTCCTACGCCGTCATTTCGGTGGGGCAGGACAACGACTACGGCCATCCCCATGAGGAGATGCTGGAGCTGCTGGCCCAGGGGGAGATCACCGTCCTGCGCACCGACCTGCGGGGGACCGTCGTCTTTGACACCGACGGAACCGACCTGACCGTATCCACCCAGCGCTGACGCCCGGCCAAATGGGCCGGCATGAGAAAGGAGCTGCCCTATGCTGATTATCGACCGCTTTGAAGGGGAATACGCCGTCTGCGAACAGGAGGACGGCTCCTTCCGGAAGATCCCCAAGGTCCTGCTGCCACCGGGCAGCCGGGAGGGGGACTGCCTCGTCCAGGACAAGGCCGGGGACTGGCAGACCGACCGGGCCGCCACCCGGGAGCGCCGGGAGCGCCTCCGCCAAAAGCTGGAAGCCCTTTACCGCTGAGCCGGGGGTGAAGCCATGGACCGATCCTTTTCCCGGTGGCGCCCCGGAACGCCCCCCGCGCCCGGCGGCTCTTTGAAGCCTGCCCTCGATTCCATCTACGACCTGGACGGCGTATCCATGGGGGCGGATGGATTCACCTTCACCATGGTCCCCGACGGCCTGCGCCGGTGGGAGCTGGCGGGGCAGAAAATCCTCCTGACCTGGGAGTATATCCTGGCCTTCCAGATCACCCAGGAAACCTACCGGGAGGACTGCTGGGTTTCCCAGCCGGAGGACGCCTGGTCCTTCTATGTCAGCGCCTGCTCCCCTCTTCTGGCGGATTTCCGGCGGAAAAGCGGCTTCTTCCCCGAAAAGGCTTTCCATTTCCTTCTGGTTGGCACCAGCCTGGTGGCGGATATCCTGGCGGAGGGCCCGCCCCAGGTTCGGTTTGTGGAGGGCGGGGCGGAAAATACCGAAGGCGGCCCTTCCCGGCCCTGACCCCCAAGACGCAGAAACCGGGGGACCATTTGCCGAATCCGGCCAATGGTCCCCCGGTTTTTCTTTCCAGTCAGAGGGAACGGGACATCTCCTCCGCCATTTCATCGCTGAAGCCCAGGTCCCACAGCAGCGGGAGGTCTTTTCCCGGCTGGAAAAGCCCCGGCTGATCCTGGCCCCCTGAGCTCTTTTATTCCAATACGCCAAGCCGGCCCGGCGATCTCGGGGATCGCCGGGCCGGCTTTGTCGCGGTGCCTATGGTTTTTTCGGGGGGCGCCTCAATCCTTGAAGGTGTGCTCCCAATCCCGCTTGGGGTCCAGGATGGTGGGGTTGCCGTAGGCGGTGGCCTGCTCGTTGATGACGGTGAGGAAGGTGGCGGGCCCGCCCACCGCCAGCTGGACATGGGACATCCGGGGGTCGAAGTAAAGGCTGTCCCCTTCCTCCAGGATCAACTCATGGTCCCCCAGCAGCACCTTGACGGTGCCCTTCAGGACAAAATTGAATTCCTGGCCGCTGTGGCAGAAATACTCCGGCTCCCCCTCGATGGGGTCGATGTTGACGATCATGGGCTCCATCTCCCGGCCCACATAGTTGGTGGCCAGGGAGCTGAAGCGGTAGCCGGGGTACCGCTCGATCTCCAGGCCGGCCCCCTTCCGCACCAGGGCGTAGGTGCGCATCTTGGGGGGCTTGCCGGTGAGCAGCAGGGTGGGGTCCACCTGGAACAGGGCGGCGGCGCCGTAAAGCACCCCCACGGGAATGTCGTCCTTCCCCTCCTCATACCGCTGGTAGTCCTCGATGCAGACCCCCAGCTGCATGGCCACATCCTCCAGGCTCATTTCCAGCACCTCCCGCAGCTCCTTGATGCGTTTGGCGATCTGCACGACCTGCTCGTTCATCCCGCAGCACTCCTTTCCTGGGGCGGGCAGCCCCTTTTTCTCTAGTATAGCAGAGATTTGGACGGAATGGAAGATTTTGCGTCGGTGAGAGAAG
>CAJFUT010000064.1 GCA_904420255.1 uncultured Angelakisella sp.
AGGCCCTTCCCGTCAAAGGGGTTCCCAAAGGGGAAGCCCCTTTGGCCGCTTTTTCGTGCCTTTTTGGCGGGTCAAAAAGGCACATCCGCGGACCGGCGCTGCAAGCGGAACAAAAACAGAATGAAGCGCGACGTTGCAACAGGGTGCGGGCAAAGCCCGCAAAGAGCGGCGCACAAACCAACGATTCACGAACCGCAGCTCACGGATTGGAAAACAGCCTTTTGGCGATGTCCACCGATTCCTTGGCGTCCCGGGCATACCAGTCGGCGCCGATTTTCTCGGCGTATTCCGGGGTGAGGACGGCGCCCCCTACCATCACCCGGCAGGGGAGCCCCTCCCGGCGGAGGAGGGCGATGGTGTCCGCCATGCTCCCCAGGGTGGTGGTCATGAGGGCGGACAGGCCCACCAGGGGCGCGCCGCTTTGGCGCACCGCGTCGGCCACCGCCTGGGGCGGCACGTCCTTCCCCAGGTCCAGGATGGCGAAGCCGTAGTTTTCCAGCAGCAGCTTCACGATGTTTTTGCCGATGTCGTGGATGTCCCCCTGGACAGTGGCCAGGACAATGGGCCCCATGCCCATCCCCCCGGCCTTTTCCCCGGCCATCCGCTCCTTGATTACCTCAAAGGCGGCCTGGGCGGCTCCGGCGCACTGGATCAGCTGGGGGAGGAAGATCTCCCCCTTCTCAAAGGCGGCCCCGGCCCGGTCCAGGGGCGGGATCAGCTTCTGGTTGACGATCTCCATGGGCTCCATGGAAGCGAGGAGCTGCCGGGTCAGCAGGGCAGCGTCGTTTTTCAGGCCGTGCTCCACGGCGTAATCCAGCTCCGGGGCGGTGGGAGCCGCCGCCGGGGCGGGGGAAGGGGCCTTCCCCGGAGCGCCGTACCGGGCCACAAACTCCCGGGAATCCTTGTCCGCCCCGGAGAGGAGGGCCCAGGCCCGCACCGCCCCCATCATGGCGGGGGCGTTGGGGTTGAGGATGGGGAGGTTCAGCCCCGCCCCCAGGGCCAGGGTGAGGAAGGCGGGGTTGATGATCTCCCGGGCCGGCAGGCCGAAGGAAACGTTGCTCACCCCCAGCACCGTGGGGCACCCCAGCTCCTCCCGCACCAGCTTCACCGCCCGGAGGGTTTCCAGCACCGCGTCCTGCTGGGCGCTGGCGGTGAGGGTGAGGCAGTCGATGTAGACGTCCTCCCGGCGGATGCCGTGGCGGAGGGCGGCCTCCAGGATGGTCCGGGCGATTTCCACCCGCTCCCCGGCGGTGGAGAGGATGCCCCGGTGGTCCAGGGTCAGCCCCACCACCGCGGCGCCGTATTTTTTCACCAGGGGCAGCACCCGGTCCAGGGTTTCCGGGTTGCCGTTCACCGAGTTGACGATGGCCTTGCCGTTATAGGCCCGCAGCCCCGCCTCCAGAACCTCGGGGCTGGAGGAATCCAGCTGGAGGGGCAGCTCGGTCACCCCCTGGAGGGCCTTCACCACCTTCACCATGGCGGCCTTTTCGTCGATCTCCGGCAGCCCCACGTTGACATCCAGGATGTCCGCCCCGGCGGCGGCCTGCTCCAGCCCCTGGGCCAGGATGTAGTCCAGCTCCCGGTTCCGCAGGGCCTCCTTGAACCGCTTCTTGCCGGTGGGGTTGATCCGCTCCCCGATGACCCGCACCTCCCCGGTGGTTACCGCCCGGCTGGGGCCGCAGACGGCGGGGGGCACCCGGGTTTCGGGCCGCCGGAAGGGGACCCCCTCCAGGGCCTGGCGGAGGGCGGCGATGTACCGGGGATCGGTGCCGCAGCAGCCCCCCAGCACCTGGACCCCCAGCCGGGCCAGCTCCGCCATGGCCTCCCCGAACTGCTCCGGGCCGATGTCGTAGCGCCCGGTGGCGGGGTCCGGCAGGCCGGCGTTGGGCTTCATCACCAGGGGGAGGGTGGTCCACTGGAGCAATTCCTTCGCCAGGGGCAGCAGCTCCCGGGGCCCCAGGGAGCAGTTGATGCCGATGGCGTCCGCCCCCAGGCCCTCCAGGGTCAGGGCCATGGAGGGGATGCCGCAGCCGGTGAAGGTGCGCCCGTTCCCCTCAAAGGTCATGGTGCAGATCACCGGCAGGGAAGAATTTTCCTTCACCGCCAGGAGGGCGGCCTTCATTTCGTAAAGGTCGGTCATGGTTTCGATGACCGCTAGCTCCGCCCCGGCCTGGGCCCCGGCCCGGACCTGCCGGGCGAAGGCGTCGTAGGCCTCCTCAAAGGTGAGGGTGCCTGCGGGCTCCAGCAGCTGCCCCAGGGGGCCGATGTCCAGGGCCGTCAGGGCCCGCCCGCCGGCGGCCTCCCGGGCCAGGGAAACCCCCGCCCGGACCAGCTCCTCCGGTTCATAGCCGCAGCCCCGTGCCTTGTAGGGGCTGGCTCCGAAGGTGTTGGCGTAAAGCACCTGGGCCCCCTGGGCCAGGTAGCTCCGGTGGATCTCCAGCAGCCACTCCGGGTGGAGGAGGTTCATGGTTTCCGGCACCGCCCCCAGGGGCATCCCCTTCTGCTGGAGCATGGTGCCCATGGCCCCGTCCAGCAGGATGAAGTCCGGTCGTTTCAGCAGCGTTTTAAAGTCCATGGCGGTCCTCCTTTTTTTGATAGGGGCAGCGGCCCCGGAGGGCGCAGCTTTGGCAGCCCCTGCCGCAGCCCTCGGGCTTCTCCCCGTTCCCGGCCCCTTCCCGGAGCCCCAGCACCGCCGTCACCGATTTGCGGGGGGTGAGGATGCTGCTCCCGGTGGCGCAGAGGCCGATCCGTCGGGGGGCGTCCAGCAGGGCCAAAAATTCCCCCTGGACCGTCACCGGCAGGTCCCCGTAGCCGGGGCTGAACCGGGAGGTGAGGCTTTTCCCGGGAAATTCCGCGGCGATGAGCCCCTCCGCCCGGTCGCAGACCTCCTCGATGGCGGCGGTGGCGCAGCTTTCCAGCACCAGGCAGCGGCTCAGGTCGGCAAGCTGGGTCCGGCGCAGCAGGGCGTCCACCTCCTGGGAGAGGGTGGCCGCCAGCAGCACCGCCTCTCGGCAGTCTGCCAGCAGCCTTTTCAGGTCCTGCCCCGGCAGAAGGAATCCCCCTTCCAGCCGGACGCCCTCCGGGACGGGGACGCAGCCCAGCCGACGCCAGGTCCACCGGGGCCTTGCCGCCGCCAGCAGCTCCCGGCAGCAGTCCTCCGCCAGGGGCAGCAGGGGGCCGGGGTCCTTCCCCGCCGCCCCCAGGTACCGCAGCACCTCCTCCAGAGGGATGCGGTCCAGCTCCATCACCGCCATGGGCGGGCCCTCCTTTCCGAAATGCCAGGCCTCAGGCGTCCCGCAGGCTGGCCACCGCCTCGGAGATGCGCCGGGCCACCAGGGGGTTGTTCATGGTGTAGAGATGGATCCCCTGGACCCCCTGGGCGATGAGGTCCACGATCTGGTCCACGGCGTAGGCGATGCCGGCGTCCCGGAGGGCCTCCGGGTTATCCTCGTACCGGCTGATCATCCGGGTGAATTTGTGGGGGAGGCTGGCGCCGCAGAGGGATACCATCCGCTGGATCTGCTTGGCGTTCACCACCGGCATGATCCCCGCCTCGATGGGGACGTTGATGCCGGCGATCCGGGCCCGCTCCACAAAGGAATAGAAGACGGAGTTGTCGAAGAAAAGCTGGGAGATGAGGTGCTCCGCCCCGGCGTCCACCTTTTTCCGGAGGTTCAGCACGTCCTGAACGAGGTCCGGGGCTTCGGTGTGGCCCTCGGGGTAGCAGGCCCCGGAGATGGAGAAGCCCCCCTGCTCCCGGAGAAAGGCCACCAGGTCGCTGGCGTGGGGGAAGTCGGTTTTGGGCGGGACCCCCGGCACCCGGTCCCCCCGGAGGGCCAGGATGTCCTCCACCCCCTCCCGGCGCAGCTGGGCCAGGAAGGGGAGGACCTCCTCCCGGGTGGAATTGACGCAGGTGAGGTGGGCCAGGGGCAGGATGCCGTAGCGGCTGCGGATGGCCCCGGCGATCTGGAGGGTGGCGGCGTGGTCGCTGCCGCTGCCCCCGGCGCTGTAGGTGACGCTGATGAAGTCCGGCCGGAGGCTCCGCAGCTCCTCCAGGGTTTTCCAGATGGTGTCGATGGAGCCGTCCCGCTTGGGGGGAAAGACCTCAAAGGAGAAGACCACCTTTTTCTCGTCGAAAAGCCTTGCGATGCTCATTGTGACAGCCTCCCTGCATCAGGCCCGCGGGCCTGTTATTAGCAATATCATAAAGGAATCGGCTGGAAATTGCAAGGCGGGCCGCAGGCCCGCGCCCTTAACGAACCTTGCGAAGCCAGAGAGCGGCGCACCACCTACCGCCTACCGCTGTGCAGACACTTCTCTCACGGACATCCCTCCCTTCGGTCGGGAAATTGAGCTGAAACGTCCCACCGGGACGTTTCTCCCGTGCGGGACCGCTCACCCTCCCTTCGGTCGGGAACGTGGCCTTGAAAGCCCCACCGGGGCTTTCATCCCGTTCGGGACCGGCCAGGCCGC
>CAJFUT010000065.1 GCA_904420255.1 uncultured Angelakisella sp.
GGACGCCTCCTCCTTCCCCTCCGGGGGGCTGCGGGCCACCTTCGAGGCCCGGGGCTACACCGCCTGGGACCCCACCAGCCCCGCCTTTGTGAAGGACCACACCCTCTACATCCCCACCGCCTTCTGCGCCTACGGCGGCCAGGCCCTGGACCAGAAGACCCCCCTCCTGCGGTCGATGGAGGCGGTGAGCCGGGAGGCGGTGCGGTTCTGCAAGGCCATCGGCATGGAGGACGTCACCCGGGTGGAGCCCAGCGTGGGGGCGGAGCAGGAATACTTCATCGTGGACCGGGCCGCCTATGAGGAGCGGCTGGACCTGAAAATCTGCGGCACCACCCTCATGGGGGCCCCCATGCCCAAGGGCCAGGAGCTGGACGACCACTACCTGGGCCGGATCCGGCTGCGGATCTCCAAATTCATGGAGGAGGCGGACCGCCGCCTCTGGGAGCTGGGGGTGCCCTCCAAGACCAAGCACAACGAGGTGGCCCCGGCCCAGCACGAGCTGGCCCCGGTTTACGAAAGCTGCAACGTGGCCTGCGACCACAACCAGCTTGTCATGGAAACCCTCCGGGAGGTGGCCAAGGAGCAGGGGCTGGCCTGCCTCCTCCACGAGAAGCCCTTCGCCCGGGTCAACGGCAGCGGCAAGCACGATAACTATTCCCTCTGCACCGATACGGGGGTGAACCTCCTCTCCCCCGGGAAGGACCCGGCGGGTAACCCCCGGTTCCTCCTGACCCTCTGCGCCTTCCTCCGGGGCATCGATTCCTACCCCGAGCTGCTGCGCCTTTCCGCCGCCACCCCCGGCAACGACTGCCGCCTGGGCGGCAACGAGGCGCCCCCCTCCATCATCTCGGTCTTCCTGGGGGACGCCCTCCTGGATACCCTCCGCCAGGCCGCCGGGGAGGAGATCGCCGAAAGCCACGGGGGCCGCAGCCTCAGCATCGGCGTTTCCACCAGCCCGGAGCTGATGGCCGACGACAGCGACCGCAACCGCACCAGCCCCTTCGCCTTCACCGGCAACAAGTTCGAGTTCCGGATGGTGGGCTCCTCCCAGTCCATCGCCCTGGCAAACACCATCCTCAACACCATCCTGGCGGACAGCTTCAACGCCTTCGCCATCTATTTTGAGGAGGAGGGCTGCACCCCCGCCACCATCCGCCGGGTCATCGGGGAAACCCTCCGCAGCCACGGCCGGGTGGTCTTCAACGGCGACAACTACAGCGGCCAGTGGACCCAGGAGGCCCAGGAGCGGGGGCTGCCCGCCATCGGGGACACCGTCCAGGCCATGGAGGCCCTGGAGGACCCCAAGAACTGGAAGCTGCTGGGGCGGTTCGGGGTGCTGACCCCGGAGGAGTGCGCCTCCCGCCGCGGGATCATGACCGAGAACTACAACAAGGTGGTGGGCATCGAGGCCGCCACCATGGTCCAGATGGTCCGCCGCCAGATCCTCCCCGCCGTGGCCCGCTGCACCGGCGGCGCCGCCCGGGACGTCCGGGACTTCGCCGCCGCCGCTGGGCGCCCCCAGGGCTACCTGGAGGAGTACCTGGAGGAGCTTTCCAACCTCACCAACGCCATCTCCAACGGGGTGGACAGCCTGGAGCGGGACCTGGATTCCCTCCCCGAGGACCCCAGGGAGCGGGCGGTCTATATGCGGGATGTGGTGCGCCGGGATATGGCCCAGCTGCGGGAATCCTGCGACAGCGCCGAGGCCCTCCTGCCCCGGGATGCCTGGCCCATCCCCACCTACACCGACCTGCTCCACTACGTTTAAGCCGGGCTGGGGCCCGCAATCTCTTTTCTGTATCCCTGCGCAGATGGAAGGCTTTTGGTTTTCTGCTGCGCAGGGATATTGATTTCTGCGGCGTCGCGCCTCATTCTGTTTTTGTTCCGCTCGCAGCGCCAGTCCCCGGATGCCACTTTCCCCATCAAAAGAAAGTGGCCAAAGACTGTCGCTGCGCTAGGCTTTCATTCAAGTAATACTCCGATCGGACCGGAAGTCCGGGCTTCACTTTCTCTGCCGAGAGAAAGTGACAAAGAGCGGCCGGGGAGCCCCCCGGACCCCCGTGCGGGGCGATAGCCATCCAGCGGGGGGTGTCGGCCCGGCCCGCCCGCTGTTCGCGACGGAGTCCGAGCCTCCACTGGCCCCCTGGTAGAACGCGTTCTCCCTAAGGCGTTGGACCAGGGAGGGGGGCTTCGGCTTGGCCCGCTGCTTGTTTCGCGGCCGGCTCCAAGCCTCCGCTGCCCCCTGGGTAGGGTGTAGGAAAACGCCTTCTGAATCCCAAGCTGCGCGGCGCACAAACTTTCCTTCCTCACAACGCTGCTAACGTCAGTGGCTGCCGGGCCCACCCGGCCCCGGCCCTTGTAATTTTTCCCCTGGGGCGGTATGATAGAGGTATCTTGATTTGGAAGGGAACGATGGCTTTGCGGACCATCCTCTGGTTTCTTTATTTCTGGCTCTATCTGGTGGTGCTTCTCCCCCGGCTGCGGAAGGCCCAGCGCCTGGATGGGGCGGGGGAGCTGGACGCCCGGGACGCCCTGGTGGAGCCCCAGGTGCGGAAATGGGCCCGCTCCCTGCTGAAAAAGGCGGGGGTTGAGGTGGAGGTTTCCGGCCTGGAGAACATCCCCGGCTGTCCCGCGGTGTTTGTGGCCAACCACCAGAGCTACTTTGACATCCCGGTGCTGCTGGCCTGGCTGGACCGGCCCCATCCCCTGGTGGCCAAGCAGGAAATCCGGAAAATCCCCCTGATCCGCAAATGGATGGAGCTGCTGGACTGCGTCTTTATCGACCGGGACAACCCCCGCCAGTCGGTGGCCGCCCTGGGGACGGCGGCCCGGAACATGACCCAGCGGGGGCGCTCCTTCATCATCTTCCCCGAGGGCACCCGGAGCCGGGGGGACCAGGTGGGGGAATTCAAAAACGGCGGCTTCCGGGTGGCCCTGAAATCCGGCGCCCCGGTGGTGCCGGTGGTCATCGACGGCACCTACCGGGCCATGGAGGCGAACCATATGTGGATCCATCCCGCCAAGGTGCGACTCCAGGTGCTGCCCCCCATCCCCACCCAGGGAATGGACAAGGAGGAAGCCAAGGGCCTGGGGGAGCGGGTGCGGGATCTGATCGTCCAGGCCAAGGCGGCCCGGCAGGCCGGGCGGCCAAGTCCGTGAGCTGTGTTTTCTGAGGCGCATGGGGGTGCGCCGCTCTTTGGGGGCCCGGCAGGCCGGGCGGCCTGGCCGGTCCCGAATGGGATGAAAGCCCCGGTGGGGCTTTCAAGGCCACGTTCCCGACCGCAGGGAGGGATGTCCGTGAGTTTACGGTTTGCACATCGCTGGTTTGTTCGCCGCTCTTTGGGGGCCCGGCCAGCCGGCGGGGGCTGCCCCGCCCCGCTCAGCGGAAAAGGAAAAGGACATAGCCGCCGTACAGCCCCAGCATGGCCGCCCCCTGCCAGCGGCGGAACCGCCCCAGGGCCAGGGCGGGAGGGACCATCACCAGGAAAAGGGCCAGGACAACCCCTAAGTCCAGGAAGATCCCCGGGCGCTCCATGGGGAGGGTCCCCCCGGCGGCAAAGGCGCTGGCGGCGGGGACCGCCGTCATATCCAGGAAATTGGCCCCCATGATGTTCCCCACCGACAGGGAGGGCTGGCGCTTCACCAGGGCGGCGATGGTGGTCACCAGCTCGGGAAGGCTGGTGCCCAGGGCGATGAGGGTCAGGCCGATCACCGATTCCGGCACCCCCAGCAGCCGGGCCAGCACCGTGCCGTTATCCACCAGCAGCCGGGCCCCCGCCGCCAACCCCACCGCCCCAAAGACAAATTTGCTGAGGTAGACCGCCGCCGCCCGGCGGTCGCGGTCCAGCTCCTCCCCCGGGGCGAAGGGAGCCCTGCGGGCCCAGTCCAGGTTGTTCTTCAGGAACACCGCCAGGAGGATCAGCAGAAAAACCCCTTCGCTCCACACCAGCCGGCCGTCGATGGCAAAGGCCGCCAGGGAAAGGACCGCCAGAACCAGGAGGACCCCCTTATCCCGGAAGGCCCCCCGCTCCACCTTCCCCGGCAGGAAAAGCACTGAAAGCCCCAGGATGAAGCCGGTGTTGCAGGACACCGAGCCCACGGCGTTCCCAAGGGCGATCTGCCCCGAGCCCTGGGCCGCCGCCAGGACGGACACCATCAGCTCCGGCATGGTGGTGGCCACGCTGACGATGGTGGCGGCGATGATGAAGGGGGGGATGCCCGTCACCTGGGCGATCCACCAGGCCCCGTCCACAAAGCTGTCGCCGCCCTTCACCATCAGCACCAGCCCCAGGCCAAACAGCAGCAGCACCTCCACCATCCCGACACCCCTCCCCGCTTTCCCTGACGCTCCACGGAAAAGGCCCCCGGGTTAAAACCCCGGGGGCCGCCGCTTTGCTTGACTGATCCGGGTCACACCTGATATATAGTGGTTCCCCGGCTTGTTTCATTCCGGAAAGGGAAAAAGGCCGCCTCAGCTTTTCACCTTCACCTTGACCGGCTCCAGGACCTCCCACTGGCACCGCAGACCCTGGGGGAAGGTCACCAGGTCCCCCGCCTCCAGGGGGATCTTCTCGCCGTATTGGTCAACCAGGGCCTTGCCCTGGGTAAAAAGGCAGACGGTTTTCTCATCATAAAACCAATCGGTGGTGCCCACCTCGCTGGAACGCTCCCGCAGATCCCGGAATTCCTCCTTCTGCGCGTCGGTGGCCTTCTGGACAAGTATCGCCATGATGAATCCCTCCTGTGTGAAGTTCTTAAAAAACATTATAGCAGGCCGCGCCGGGTTTGACAATGGATTTTTGATGAAATTATATAAATATTTTAAAAATTGTATATTCTTTTTATTTTGTATGACAGATTTCATTCTCCTGGCGAAAAATTGAATTCATGGGCAAAACATGGTATCATAAGGATTGGAACGACCCCAACGAGAGAAAGGAGCGGAGGAACATGAGCAAAAGCATCCTCATCATCGGCAGCCTCAACATGGATATGACCATCCCTGTGGAGGAGCTCCCCCAAAAGGGGGAAACCATCCTGGGGGGCAGCCCCAGCTACATCCCCGGGGGCAAGGGGGCCAACCAGGCCTGCGCCGCGGGCAAGCTGGGAGGCCGGGTTGCCATGCTGGGCAAGGTGGGCCGGGACCAGATGGGCCGCGCCTTGAAGGAAAACCTGGCGGCCGCCGGGGTGGATGTTTCCCATGTGGAAGAGACCTCCGACGCCCCCACCGGCATGGCGGTGATCTATGTGGACAAGCGGGGCAGCAACAGCATCGTGGTGATCCCCGGGGCCAACGGCTGCTGCGACAGGGCCTATGTCGAGGCCAACGAGGCCCTCATCGCCGCCCATGATATCATTGTACTCCAGCTGGAGATCCCCTATGACGCCGTTTTCGCCGCCGTCCGGCTGGCCAAAAAGCACGGCCGCATGGTGGTCCTCAACCCCGCCCCCGCCCCGGATTCCCTCCCCGACGAGGTCATCTCCGCCCTGGACTACTTCACCCCCAACGAAACCGAGCTGGCCCGGATCGCCGGGATGGCGGCAGGCAGCGTCCGGGAGGCGGAAGCCGCTGGGAAGCGCCTGGTGGAAAAAGGGGTGGGCACCGTCCTCGCCACCCTGGGGGAGGCGGGCGCCCTCCTGGTGACCCGGGAGGAGGCCCGGCTGGTCCCCGCCCTCCGGGTGGACGCGGTGGACACCACCGCCGCCGGGGATACCTTCAACGGCGCCTTTGTCACCGCCCTGGCGGAGGGGACCCCCGAAGCGGAGGCCATCGCCTTCGCCAACAAGGCCGCCGCCATTTCGGTGACCCGCAAGGGCGCCCAGACCTCCATCCCCACCCGGGAGGAGCTGGACGCCTGGCAGCCGCCCCGCCCCTGAGAGGAGAACCCCCACATGATGAGCTACGCTGAGATCAAAAGCAACCCCCAGATCCGCACCTATATCCAGAAGGCGGACGAATCCCTGGTGGCCCTGGGCTACACCGAGCACAGCTTCGCCCATGTCACCCGGGTGGCCGCCGAGGCCAAAAACATCCTGGCGGCCCTGGGCTACGACGAGCACACCCAGGAGCTGGCCCAGATCGCCGGCTACCTCCACGACATCGGCAACATCGTCAACCGCATCGACCACGCCCAAAGCGGCGCCGTCATGGCCTTCCGCCTCCTGGACAAGCTGGGCTTCGACCCGGAGGACATCGCCACCATCGTCAGCGCCATCGGCAACCACGACGAGTCCACCGCCTACCCGGTGAACCCGGTGGCCGCGGCCCTGATCCTCTCGGACAAAACCGACGTGCGCCGCACCCGGGTCCGCAACCACGACATCGCCACCTTCGACATCCACGACCGGGTCAACTACGCCGTGGAAAAGGCCCGCACCACCATGAGCGAGGATAAGAAATCCATTATCCTCTCCCTCACCATCGACACCTCCATCTCCGCCGTCATGGACTACTTTGAAATCTTCCTGACCCGGATGATGCTCTGCCGCAAGGCCGCCGAAAAGCTGGGACTGCGGTTCCGCCTGGTGATTAACGGCACCGACGTGCTGTAACCGCCGCCTTCGGCCCGCGCCCCGCAGGAAAGGCCGGGGCAGCCCGTCTTAAGGGCTGCCCCGGCCTTTTTCCGGCCTCCGGCCCTGGAAAAGCCTGAGCCGCATGGACGGCGCAGATTCTTAAAAAACTTTCACACGTCCTTAAAAAGAATGAAAAAACAAACAGAATCCTTGTGCGGCCCATCCCCGCCGGGTATAATAAAACACGCAATCAGAAATCACCTTTTCCTGTTTGCCTTCTCTTTTTTTCATTTCTCTATACTATACGGCACGAGGCCCCTTCTCACGAAGGGGCCTCGCGCCGTTTTCACGCTCCGCCCCTCACTCCACCAGGGCGGCCAGCTTGGTCACAAAATCCTGGACGTTGGTCACCATGGTGGTTACCGCCAGGCTTCCCCGGTCCCGGAGCTTGTTGACGGCAAACTCCGAAGCGTCCACCGAGTAGAAGAAGGTGGGGCGCACCTTCCCCTCCACCACCCGGTAGGAGGGGGTCATATTCCCCACGGCGATGGAATGGAGCTGGGTGGCCAGGGCTACCACGGTGGTGGCCCGCCGCACCAGGTCCCGCATCCGGTTCTGGGCCTGGTAGACGTCGGCCTCCACCTCGGGGAGGGGGCCGTCGTCCCGGATGGAGCCGGCCAGGACAAAGGGGACCTTCCCGCGGACGCAGGCGGCCATCACGCCGCTCTCCACCCCGTATTCCCGGAGAAAGGCCGGGATGGAGCCGCAGGCCCGGACCTTGTTGAGGGCATCCAGGTGGTGGTAATGCCCCAGGGGAATGCTCTCCTGGGTGCGGATATCCTGGCCCAGGGCGGTGCCCAGAAGCCCTCCCTCCAGGTCGTGGGTGGCCAGGGCGTTGCCGGCCAGGAGGCCGTGGACATAGCCCTTCTCCACCAGGGAGGCCATGGCGTCCCTGCTGGCGGCGTCAAAGACGCAGGCGGGCCCCAGCACCCAGACCACCGAGCCATGGTCACGCTCATAGGCAAGCAGCCGGGCCAGCTTCCGATAATCCGGGGAATAGGCGGTTTCCCGGCTCCTGCCCTGGCGGAAAGCAAAGGCCTCCCGGGCGTCCCGGGCCTGGGAGAACCCGTCGGCGTGGAGGAAAATTCCCTGAGCGCCGTCCTCCCCCCGGCCCAGCACCACCAGGTCCCCGGCCCGGAGCCGGCGGAATTCCACCGCCTCCACCCGGCCCTCGGGCCGCACCACCAGCACCGAGTCCATCCGGCTGTCCTCCGCCAGCAGCCACCTCCCCCCTGCCCGGACATACTCGGGGTAGATGGAGGTGGCGTGGAAGCCCTCCGGGGCGACGCCGTCCCTGGGGGCCGGGGCCAGGGGGCGTCCGGGGCGTCTGCCAGCCCCAGGGCTGCAAAATCCGGCGCCGTGTACTGAGGAAGCTCCATGGACATCTGAATTCTTCTCCTTTCCTGGCTTCCCCGCTGCGGGGGAGCTGCTTTTTTACTGTATCATAACCCGGGGGCAAAGTAAAGCCGGGGCCCGGGGAAGGACAGCCAAAAATCCCCCCGCCGGGTGCAGCTTCCGCCCTTTCCGGCATATAGATGATACGATACGGAAAGGAGTGACGTCCGCTATGTACCTGAGCCTTGTCTGGGCTGCCCTGTGCAGTATGCTGTATTTCGCCCTCCACGTCACCTGCTCCGGCACCTTCCCCAAGCCCCTCACCCCCAAGCAGGAGCGGGAATGCCTGGAGCGGATCCGCCAGGGGGACCGGAACGCCAAAAACACCCTCATCGAACACAACCTGCGGCTGGTGGCCCATATTGTCAAGAAATATTACGCCATCCCCGGGGAGCAGGAGGATCTGATCTCCATCGGCACCATCGGCCTGATCAAGGCGGCCTCCACCTTTGACTATGAGAAATCCCGCAAATTCAGCACCTATGCCAGCAAATGCATCGAAAACGAGATCCTGATGCATTTCCGCTCCCGGCGCAAATGCGCCTCGGACGTCAGCCTCAGCGACCCTGTGGACACCGACCGGGACGGCAACAGCCTCACCCTCATGGACATCATGAGCGAGGAGGTGGATATGGTGGGGCAGATTGACCTGCAGCTCAAATCCGCCCAGCTCCGCCGGTATATCAACTCCTTCCTGGATGACCGGGAGCGGGAGATCATCGCCCTGCGGTACGGACTGGACGGCCGCCCTCCCATGACCCAGCGGGAGGTGGCCGGGCGCCTGGGCATTTCCAGGAGCTATGTCAGCCGCATCGAGAAAAAAGCGGTGGAGGTGCTGCGGGGCCAGTTCAAAAGCTCCTGCCCGGGGGAGTTTTTTTAAAAAAGGCTCCCGGGCCCGCACATGGCCAAAGGCGCAGCACTGCGGAAATATGCCGCACTTGAGCGGACGGCTACGGCGCCCTTTCATAAACTCTGGCCGCTAAAAATTCCTCCAAGAGGCAATAGGAACCGATACAGCACCCTTAAGGGCTGTCCAAGCGGTTGACATCATCTCTTGGAGGAATTTGGGGTCGGGTGCTTTCCCAAGTCAATGTACGGAAAGCCGGCTTCTTCTTAATAGAACACAGTTAAAATGATTGGGGTACTCCAGATTTCTTCCTTTACTCAATTTTGGGCGCTTGGGCCTCCGGGGCCAAACCAAACAAAGCAGGAGAAACCGGAAGGTCCATTAATCGCTGCACAAACAACTTCGAAGCTATTTTGAAAAGAACTGCTATGCAAATTGCTCAGAAGTCCATTCTTCTGGCCGATAACAGCAAGTTTTTTGGCTACTCTTTAA
>CAJFUT010000066.1 GCA_904420255.1 uncultured Angelakisella sp.
CATGAGCGCAAAGCGCGAATGGGATAATCTGCCATGTTTTTCGGTTCCCGGCGCAGCCGGGGAGAAAAACGGCATAAAAAGTATCATGGCCTCTTTGAGGCTATGATACCACGGGACGGGCCCCCTGTAAAGCCGGGGCCCCGCGATTGACGAACCACCCTTTCCCCCTTATAATGAAAGCGAAGAATCCTGAAAGGAGGTCTTTTCCCATGACCGCTGCCTTTGGCAAGGGAAACATCCTGCTGCCCCGGGAGGGGCTGGAGGCTTGGAGCGTGGTGGCCTGCGACCAGTTCACCTCCGACCCCGGCTACTGGGACCGGGCGGAGGCCCTGGCGGGGGACCGCCCCAGCGCCCTGCGCGTCATCTTCCCCGAGGCCCGGCTGGAAACGGCGGATTTCCAGCGGACGGTGGAGGCCATCAACGCCGCCATGTCCTCCTATCTCCGGGAGGGGGTCTTCCGGGAGCTGCCGGATTCCATGGTCTATGTGGAGCGGACCCTCCTGGACGGCTCGGTGCGCCGGGGCATCGTGGGCTGCCTGGACCTGGCCCGGTACGACTACCGCCCCGGCGCCCAGAGCCTCATCCGGGCCACCGAGGGCACGGTGGAGGACCGCCTGCCCCCCCGGGTCCGCATCCGGGAAAAGGCCCCTCTGGAATGCCCCCACATCCTGGTCCTTATCGATGACCCGGACCGCCGGGTGGTGGAGCCCTTGGCGGACCGGGCCCCCGGCCTGGAGCCCCTTTACGACTTCCAGCTGATGCTGGGGGGCGGCCGGGTCCGGGGCTGGCGCCTGGGGCCGGAGGACTGCGCCCGGGTGGACCGGGAGCTGCTCCGGCTGGAGGACCCGGCGGTTTTCCGGGAGAGATACGGCCTGGGGCCGGAGGCCCGGCCCATGGTCTACGCCATGGGGGACGGGAACCACTCCCTGGCCGCCGCCAAGGAATGCTTCCGCCGCCTCACCGAGGCCCTGGGGGAGGAGGCCGCCATGGCCCACCCGGCCCGGTACGCCCTGGTGGAGCTGGGGAACCTCCACGACCCCTCCCTGAAATTCGAGCCCATCCACCGGGCGGTGTTCGGGGTGGAGGAAGGGGACTTCCTCCGCGCCCTGGCGGACTGGTGCGCCGGGGCCCGGGGGGAGTATCCCCCCCAGAGCTTCCGGGTGGTGACCCGGGCGGGGGAGCGGGAATTTGCCATCCCCCATCCTTCCTCTTACCTGACGGTGGGCAGCGTCCAGGAGTTCCTGGACCGGTACACCGCCCGGCATGGAGGCCGGGTGGACTATATCCACGGGGAGGAGGAGGCCCGGCGCCTGGCGGCGGAGGGGGCGGTTTCCATCCTCCTCGCGGCCATGGACAAAAGCCAGCTGTTCCCCACCGTCCTCCTGGAGGGGGCCCTGCCCCGGAAAACCTTCTCCATGGGGGAGGCCCGGGAAAAACGGTACTACCTGGAATGCCGCCGGCTCACCCCCGGCTGACCCCTCCGGGCGTTCCCGGAGGCCACTGACAGAAATGAAGGGAAGGGCATCATGAAGGATTTCAGCATCTTTGACATTGTGGGGCCCAATATGATCGGCCCCTCCAGCTCCCACACCGCGGGAGCCCTGCGCATCGCCCACCTGGCCCGGGGGATGATCCACGGGCGGGTCGTCCGGGCCCAGTTCACCCTCTACGGCTCCTTTGCCAGGACCTACCGGGGCCACGGCACCGACCGGGCCCTCATCGCCGGGGTGCTGGGCTTCGGCACCGAAGACAGCCGCATCCGGGATTCCTTCCGCTGGGCCCAGGAGATGGGGCTCCAGTATTCCTTTGAGGTGAACACCACCGACACCGACTGCCACCCCAACACCGCCCGGCTCCTCCTCACCAGCGACACCGGGGAAACCGCCGACGTCACCGGGGTCAGCGTGGGGGGCGGCAGCGCCGTCATCACCCGGATCAACGGGGTGGACATCGACCTCACCGGGGATTACCACACCATCCTGGCCCGCCACAAGGACACCCCCGGGGTGGTGGCCGCCATCACCGGGATCCTGGGGCGCAACCACATCAACATCGCCTTTATGCGCCTCTACCGGGAGGGCCGGGGGAGCCTGGCCTACACCATCATCGAGGCGGACGAGGAGATCCCCGCCGAGGCGGTGGAGCAGATCCGCTCCCAGCCCTCGGTCCAGAGCGCCCTGCTGATCCCCAAGCTGGCCTGACCCCCGGCAAGGCGCGGGCCTTGCCAAACCCACCCCAACAAGGAAGGAGCCTGTCTTTATGGATTTTACCACCGCCGCCGCCCTTTTGGAGCTGTGTGAAGGGGAGGGGCTTTCCCTGGCCCAGGCCATGACCCGGCGGGAAACCAGCCTCATGGACACCCCGGAGCCGGAGATCCGCCGGCGCCTGGCCCACTCCCTGGAGATCATGAAAAACGCCGCCGCCACCGCCCTGGCCGCCCCCCAGAAAACCATGGGGGGCCTCATCGGCGGGGAGGCGGTGGCCCTGGAGAAGCGCCGGGCCGCCGGCAGGTCCGCCTGCGGCTCGATGATGGCCCGGGCCGCCGCCATCGCCATGGGCACCCTGGAGGTGAACGCCTCCATGGGGCTCATCGTGGCCGCCCCCACCGCCGGCTCCTGCGGGGTCCTCCCCGGGGCGCTGCTGGCCCAGGCGGAGGAATTCGGCTTTTCCGACGAGGAGCTCATCGACGCCCTGCTGGCGGCGTCGGCGGTAGGCTACCTCATCGCCCGCAACGCCACCATCGCCGGGGCCCAGGGAGGCTGCCAGGCGGAGGTGGGCTCCGCCAGCGCCATGGCCGCCGCCGCGGTGGTGCAGCTCCACGGGGGCACCCCCCGCCAAAGCCTGGCGGCGGCGGGCATCGCCCTGGTGGGCCTCATGGGCCTGGTCTGCGACCCCATCGGGGGGCTGGTGGAATCCCCCTGCCAGGGCCGCAACGCCACCGGCGCAGCCCAGGCCCTGGTGGCCGCCGAGGAGGCCCTGGCCGGCATCGGCGCCCCCGCCCCCCTGGACGAGGTCATCGCCGCCATGTACGCCGTGGGCCGCTCCCTCCCCCGGGAGCTCCGGGAAACCGCCCTGGGGGGCATCGCCGCCGCCCCCTCCGCCTGCGCCCGCTGCAAGGGCTGCAGCTGAAAAGCGCAAAACTTCATGGGCAGGCAGCCCGCCACGATAAGAAGCAAAAGCGCCGCCCAGGAAGTTTCTGTCCATGTGGGCCGTCCCGGCCCACGGGCGATTTTGATGGCCGTGCCGCCGGAGGCGGCACATGACCGTTTTGCGATGCTTTGCATCACAAAAAGGCCCCCTGGTCCCGCCGGGACCAGGGGGCCTTTCCCCTTCGGCTCATTCCTTTTCCTTTTCAAAGACCAGGTCCATCTCCTGGATGTGGCCGGTGCCCCGCTGGACGGCGGGGAGGAAGCCCACATACCGCCAGCCCTCCCGGGCCCGGCGGGCGATGATCTCCCGGTAATCCCCGGAGCCGTACTTGTTGCCGCTGCCGAAGCCCCAGCCGGAAAGCTGGCTGGAAACCCGCTCAAATTCATAAACGTACATTCAAAGGACCTCCCCGCTCTTTAAAAACGCCTCCACCCGGGCCCGGTCCGGCATACTCCGGAGGGCCCCCCGCCGGGTCACCACCAGGGCCGCCGCGGCGCTGGCGAAGCGGAGCATCTCCCCCAGTTCCTCCCGGCCGAGGCCCTCCGGAGGGTGGTCCAAAAGGAAGCTGAGGCAGCACCCCAGGAAGGAATCCCCCGCCCCGGTGGTGTCCACCGCCCGGACCGGGAAGGCCGGGCAGCGGACCTCCATCCCGTCCAGAAACGCCGCGGAGCCGCCGGCCCCCCGGGTCACCAGCAGGAGCCGGATCCCCGGGCAGCGGCCCAGAAGCACCCTCGCCCCCTGGGAAACCTCCCCGCAGCCGGTGAGGAAGGAGAGCTCCTCCTCCGCCGCCTTCATCACCTGGCACTGGGAAGCCCCCCAGAGCATCTGCCGCCGGGCCTCCTCCGGGTCCGCCCAGAGGAGGGGGCGGTAGTTGGGGTCGAAGGACACCAGGGCCCCCGCCCCCCGGGCTGCCTCCACCGCCGCCCAGGTGGCCCCCCGGGCAGGCTGGCTTGTGAGGGAAAGGCTGCCGAAGTGGAAGATCCGGCAGCTTTCCAGCACCGGGCGCTCCAGCTCCTCCGGGGTCAGGAGGGTATCCGCCCCCGGGTCCCGGAAGAAGCTGAATTCCCGCTCTCCACCGGGGCCGGTGCGGACAAAGGCCAGGGTGGTGCCGGCCCGGGGGTCGGCCCGCAGGCCCCGGCAGTCCACCCCCGCTTCCAGGAGGGCCTCCCGGAGGAAGGAGCCCAGGAAATCCCCGCCCACCTTCCCCAGGAAGGCGGCGCGCCGCCCCAGCCGGGCGGCCATGGCCAGGACATTGCAGGGGGCCCCGCCCGGGTTGGCCTCAAAGACGGGGTTCCCCCCGGGGCCCGCTTCCCCGCCGGTGAAATCCACCAGCAGTTCCCCCAGGGCGGCGATGTCCCAGGCGGCTTCTTGTTTCATGGGATCCCCTCCTTTCCCCCGCGGGGCGGGGTCACAGCAGCCCCAGGCTCAGCAGGGCGTAGATGAAGCAGAACAGGCTCAGGATGGAGAAGGTGGTGGAAAAGACCACGATCTGCCCCGCCAGCTGCCAGTCCGCCCCCTGGACGTTCCGGGCCATCACCGGGGCGGTCACCGGGGAGGGGGAGGCGAAAAGGATCAGGACGCAGAGCAGCTCCATATCCCGGAAGCCCATCCACACCGCCAAGGGGATGAAGATCAGGGGCAGGACCACCATCTTCCCCAGGACGGCCCCCGCCAGCTGCTTTTTGCTGGCGCCGATCCCCGCGAAGCTGAGGCTCCCTCCCAGGACCACGAGGCTGACGGTGGTGGCGCAGGCGGAGAGGTTCTGGACGGTGACGTCGATGAGGTAGGGCAGCCGCAGCCCGGTCAGCAGCATCAGGAGGGCCAGCACCGAGGCGATGATGAGGGGGTTCTTCACCACCCCCAGGGCGATCCGCCAAGGGTCCGGCTTCTGGGAGGAGAACACCTCCAGGGCGATGACGGCGAAGGCGTTGAAGAGGGGCGCCACCACCGTGGAGGCGATGGCGATGATGCTCATGTCCTGCCCCGGGTACATGGAGGCGGCAAGGCCCATCCCCAGCACCACAAAGCTGCTGCGGAAGATCCCCTGGATGATGACCCCCACCCGGGAGCGGTCCTTCTCCAGCCGGGGGATCAGCGCCATCAGCACCAGGAACACCGCCGACACCGACGCCATGCAGAACAGCAGCAGCCTGGGGTTGGTGAAGCTGGAAAGCTCCGCCTCGTAGATATTGTAGAACACCATGGCCGGCACCAGCACGTCAAAGCTGAAGGTGTTCATCTTGGCGCAGCCCGGGGCGTCCAGGATCCCTACTTTCCGCAGCAGCGCCCCCAGCACCACCAGGAGGAAGATGGGCACGACGATATTGACGGTTGTGATGAAGGTGGCCAACCAAAGCTCCCCTTTCCACAGGATATAAAATAAGTGTACCATTTTTTGGCGGCATACGCCAGAGGTTTTCCACAGCCCGGTTTGCTTTTGTATGGGTTCTGTATTATACTGGTAAAAAAGCGGATGGGAGGCGGCGCTGTGGCTTGGGAGGGTCTTTCCTGGCGGGACCGCCGGTTCGGGGAGGAGGACTGGAGCGATTCGGAGCTTTCGGGCTGCACCTTTGAGGGCTGCTCCTTCACCGGGGGGAGCTTCGCCGGCAGCCTGCTGCGGGGCTGCGTCTTCCTGCGCTGCTCCTTCCGCTTCGCCAGCTTTTCCGGGGCCAGGGCCCAGCGGTGCACCTTCGCCGGCTGCTCCTTCGACGAGGCCAACCTCTTCGGCGCCTCCTTCCTGGAGTGCAAATGCGACGGCAGCGGCTTCGGCGGGGCCAACACCACCGGCCTTTCCCTGGAAGGCGGGAGCTGGGCCTCCTGCTGCCTCGCCGGGGTTTCCTTCCAAAACGCCTCCCTCCAGGGGGCGGCCTTCCCCCAGGCGGACCTGCGGGGCTGCTCCTTCCGGAAGGCGGACCTCCGGGGCTGCGACCTGACCCGGGCCCTGATGCAGGGCTGCGACCTCACCGGGGCGGACCTGCGGGGGGCGAAGCTCCGGGGGGTGGACGTCCGGGGGCTCACCCTGAAGGACGCCCTCATCGACCTGGAGGG
>CAJFUT010000067.1 GCA_904420255.1 uncultured Angelakisella sp.
CTTTACCAGGGGGAGAGCGGAGGCTTGGAACCGTCCATGAAACCAATGGCGGGCCAAGCCGGAGCCCCCCTCCGCTTCCTTTCGCCTTTGAGGGGACCCGGGGGCCTCCCCGGTCAGTCTTTGGTTACTTTCTTCTGATCAAGAAAGTAACAATAGCCGGCGTTGCGCTGCGAGCGGAACAAAAATAGAAAGAAGCGCAGCGTTACAGAAATCAGAAGCCCTGCGCAGCAGCAAACCGAAAGGCATCCAGCGGCGCAGCGCAGCAGAAAAAAGGGGTGCGGGGCCCACCCCGCTCCGGCAAATTTTTTCCCATCTTTTTTCGGGAAGGTGAAATATTTCCCTCCTTTCCATCGTTTTATAGAGCAGAAGGAAACATACAGCCCAAGCGCCCCCGAAAGGAGAATGGCCATGAACGTACACGCCAAATGGACCCCGCTGCTGGTAGCTCTGGCTCTGGCCCTGGCTTTTGCCCTGGCCTTCTTCCGGATGCACTGACAGAGGCAGGAACGCCCCGGCTTTCGCCGGGGCGTTTTTGCGTCCGCCGGTGTTACTTTCCGCCCTTGGCGCATAAGAATATGGAGAAGTCTATCTGCCAGGAGAGGGTGGGGCGGTGAAGGGCAAGGAACCCAAAAGAAAAGGATGGATGGGGACGTTGGCCGCCCTGCTGGGGGCCGGGGTCTTTTTGTTTTCCTATCCCGCGGTGGGGCCCCTTCTGGAAGCCCTTTTGGGACGAGCCACACTCCTCTCCGCCGCCTTCGCCATGCCCGAGGGGGCCCTGGAAACCCTGCGGCAGCGGTATTCCCCGGAGCTGTACGAGGACCTCCCCGACGACCCGCCCCCCCAAAGCGCCTCCCAGCCCGCCTCCCCGCCGGCGGAAAACGCCCCCTCCTCCCAGGGCGGGAGCGCCCCGCCCCAAAGCTCCCAGGTGGAGCTGCCCCCGGAAACCCCGGCCCAGCTGCCGGAGATTCCGCCCCAGTACCAGGCCCCCATCATCAGCGCCAACATGACGGGGGAGCGGGGCAACCTGGCCTTCTACCAATACGGCGCCGCCTGGATCCGCAACTACACCAACCTGAGCCTGGGGGAGATCAGCCGGGTGCTGGAGACCCCCGCCGGCGTTTCGGTGGAGGCGGGGACCCAGGAGCCCCAGGTCCTCATCTACCACACCCACACCACCGAAAGCTATGAGGAGTGGGACCGGGAGATTTACGACAGCAGGAATGATTGGCGCAGCCTGGACAATACTATCAACATGGCGGCGGTGGGGGAGGAGCTGGCAAAGGAACTGGAAAAGCGGGGCATCTCGGTGATCCATGACACCACCCAGCACGATTACCCCGCCTACAACGGCGCCTACGACCGCAGCGCCGCCACCATCCAGGGCTACCTGGACCAATACCCCTCCATCAAGGTGGCCATCGACGTCCACCGGGACGCGGTGCTTTACGACGACGGCTCCATCCTCAAGGTGGTCCAGGAGGTGAACGGCCGGAAGGCGGCCCAGCTCATGATTATCGCCCCCTGCGACGACGGCACCGTGGGCATCCCCGGCTGGGAGGAGAACTTCCGCTTCGCCGCCGGGTTCACCCAGGCGGTGGAGGAGCAATACCCGGGGCTCACCCGCCCGGTGTTCTTCTGCTACCGCAACTACAACCTGGGGATGACCCCCGACAGCCTCCTCTTTGAATTCGGCACCAACGGCAACACCCTGGAGGAGGCCAAATACACCGCCCGGCTCATCGGCCCCATCCTGGCCGACTACCTGCTGGGGGAGGAAAGCTAGCAAAGGAGGCGGCGCCATGGCCCGGAACAGCCCCGGGAAAAAACGGCGGAAGGGGAAAAAGCGGGGGCCCCTCCCCGCCCTGGCGGCCTGCCTGGCGGGGGCCCTCCTCTGCTGGGGCGGCCTCTCCACCGTGGACCGGCGGATCCGGGCGGTGACCATCAACCAGTCCCCGCCCCTCTGGGAAATCCAGGAGGACCTGGACCAGGAGGGGAGCGCCGTCTGGCGCCTCACCATCCTGGGCCGGGAAACCACCCTGGACCTCGCCCCCCTCCAGGACCTGGGCCGGGAGCTCTCCCTTATCCTCCGCACGCCCCCCGCACCTGTCAGACTTTTTTCCACAGCATACGAGTACGTTTCGGGTTTCCTGTAGTCCCCGATTTCCCTGCCAGCTTCGGAAGGCGTCACGGAATAAGGGGGGGCAATCAGGGATTCGGAGGGCGAAGCGGGATGGTGATGGCGCCCCGAAACGGTGTTCCTCCCCGCCGGGGGAGGGGCCGCCCATAGTGGACAGGCCCCGCCCTCCCCACCACATATGGCGGGGGGCGGAAAAGCGGGGAAAAAACCTGAAAAAAAGCGGGAAAAAAGCTTGCAAATGCCTGGGGGCTGTGGTATTATACTAGGGCGTGACTGCACATAGATATGCGATGATGCGGGAGGTGGCCGCTTCCCGGCGGTGTCAAAAGCCGGCGGGAGCCCTGCGACGGCAGGGTATGCGGGGAATTTCCGCGGAGTATGTCCGATTTGAAACCGGGCGGCTTGGAATACTGGCAGCGCCGGAGCCTGACGGCTTCCGGCCCTGGGCGTATGGGTTCCCGGAGGAACCCCGGCCCCGCGGGGGACGGAGGTTTCCCGGCTTTTCTTATGCACAGGGACGAAACACCCGGCAGGGTTTGCGGCGTAAACAGTAGCGACCGTCGCCAAACAAACGCAGATGCGAAAAAAATTCAGGAGGCGATGAACAAGTGGCAGTCAAGGAGAAAATCAGAATCAGACTCAAGAGTTACGATCATCAGCTGGTGGATACCGCCGCCGAGAAGATCGTGGAAACCGCGAAGCGCACCGGCGCCAGGGTTTCGGGGCCCATCCCCCTGCCCACCGAGCGGGAGATCGTGACCATTCTGCGGGCCGTACACAAGTACAAGGACAGCAGAGAGCAGTTTGAAATGCGCACCCACAAGCGGCTTATCGACATCCTCAGGCCCTCCAACAAGACTGTGGAGGCTCTGAAGGGTCTTGAGCTCCCTGCCGGGGTCGAGATCGAGATCAAGCTCTGATCCGGTCCGCGGCAAGGTCATGTTGGCCCCTCACCCGGGTCAACCAATAACCGAACAGGAGGAAACAGAACATGGAAAAGTGCATCATCGGCAAGAAGATCGGCATGACCCAGCTTTTTGACGAGAACGGCAACATCGTCCCCGTCACCGTGGTGGAAGCTGGTCCCTGCGTTGTCGTCCAGAAGAAGACAACCGAAAACGACGGCTATGAAGCCGTGCAGATCGGCTATGGCAGCGTCAGCGACAAGAAGCTCACCAAGCCCCTGAAGGGTCATTTCGCCAAGGCCGACGTGGCCCAGAAGAAGGTCCTGCGGGAGTTCCGCCTCTCGGACATCTCCGGCCTTTCCGTCGGCGACATCATCAAGGCCGACACCTTCGCCCCCGGCGACCGGGTGGACGTCTGCGGCACCAGCAAAGGTAAGGGCTACGCCGGCACCATCAAGCGCTGGAACAACCACCGCCTGAAGGAAACCCACGGTACCGGCCCTGTCCACCGCCACGCCGGCTCCAACGGCTCCACCTCCACCCCCAGCCGTGTCTTCAAGGGCAAGAAGCTCCCCGGGCACATGGGCTTTGAGCGGGTCACCGTCCAGAACCTGGACGTTGTGAAGGTGGACGCTGAGAACAACCTCATCGCCATCCGGGGCGCCGTGCCCGGCCCCAAAAACGGCATCGTCTACATCACCGACACCGTGAAGGCTTAAGGAAGGAGGAAGTTAACAATGCCTAAGGTTACTGTTTATGATATGACCGGCAAGAGCGTTGGAGAAAAAGACCTTTCTGATGCCATCTTCGGGGTTGTCCCCAACAAGGTGGTCCTCCACGCCGTCGTCAAGAACTACCTGGCCAACCAGCGCCAGGGCACCCAGTCCACCCTGACCCGCACCGAGGTTTCCGGCGGCGGCCGCAAGCCCTGGCGGCAGAAGGGCACCGGCCATGCCCGGCAGGGTTCCACCCGGGCCCCCCAGTGGCGCCACGGCGGCATTGCCCTGGGCCCCAAGCCCCGCAGCTACCGCTACACCCTCAACCGCAAGATGAAGGTGCTGGCCATCAAGTCCGCCCTTTCCGCCAAGGTGCTGGAGCAGGAGCTGATCCTGGTGGACAACATCCATGTGGAGGATTACAAGACCAAGACCGTGGTGGCCATGCTCAAGGCCCTGGACGCCGGCAAGAAGCCCCTCATCGTCACCGCCGAGGCCGACCCCAAGCTGGTGGTGAGCGCCCGGAACATCCCCGGGGTCCGCACCGCCGTGGTGGGCGCCCTCAACAGCTATGACGTGCTGGGCTCCGGCAAGCTGGTGATGGCCGCCTCCGCCGCAGAGAAACTCGAGGAGGTGTACAGCAAATGAAAGCCGCTCAAGACATCATCCTGGCCCCTGTGATCACCGAGAACTCCATGGAGGCCATGGCCCAGAAGAAATACACCTTTAAGGTCGCCAAAACCGCCAACAAGATCGAAATCGGCAAGGCGGTGGAGGCCCTCTTCCCCGGCACCAAGGTAAAGGCCGTCAACACCATGAACTGCCGCGGCGCCCTCAAGCGCATGGGCCGCTACCAGGGCTACACCGCCAGCTGGAAAAAGGCTGTGGTGACCCTCACCGCCGACAGCAAGGGCATCGAGTTCTTCGAGTCCATGCAGTAAGCCCGGTAGGCCGGGCGGCCGCGGAAATTCTTCCGGCCTGCGGCCTCCAGAATTTCATGCATGAACCAACGCTGAGGGTAAACCGCAGCTTGAAAAGTGAGGCAGAAAGCCTCCCAAAATCCCGGGGCAGGAGCCCCAGGGATTTCAGGTGGTCCGGTGAGGACAGACCAATTTGCGCAGCCCGGCAGGGCGGAGCAAATTGCTTGCCCGCCGGGGCCACCCGGCCCAAATCCCGGGGCAGGAGCCCCAGGGATTTCAGGTGGTCCGGCGAGGATAGACCAATTTGCGCAGCGAAGCGAAGCAAATTGCGAGCCTCCAAGGGCTACCTTGGTATGGGGCGTGAATCCTGCGCTCCGCGAAATAAAAAAAGGAGAGTGAACCAGCAATGGCCATCAAAGCATACAAGCCCACGACACCCGGCCGCCGCGGCATGACCGTGACCGACTACTCCGGGCTGTCCAAGGTGGCGCCGGAAAAGAGCCTTCTTCAGCCCCTGAAGAAGAACGCCGGCCGCAACAACACCGGCCGCATCACCGTCCGCCATCACGGCGGCGGCAACCGTCAGAAATACCGCATCATCGACTTCAAGCGGGACAAGACCGATATGCCCGCCAAGGTCCTCACCCTGGAATACGACCCCAACCGCAGCGCCCACATCGCCCTGGTCCAGTATGAGGACGGGGAGAAGCGGTACATCGTGGC
>CAJFUT010000068.1 GCA_904420255.1 uncultured Angelakisella sp.
TCTTTGTCACTTTCTCTCGGCAGAGAAAGTGAAGCCCGGGGTCGCGCTGCGACCGGAGTAATCTATAAAAAGTAAACCCTGCGGAGTCCCTTCTTTGGCCACTTTCTTTTGATCAAGAAAGTGGCGACCCAGGCGTCGGACGTCTGTCTGACAATTTCTCAAACCGAAACATCACCCATGGCACAATCAAAAAATCCAGGCGCCGCCAGCAACCCCAAAGTCTTCCAGCGGCGCGACGATGCAGAAATCAGCATCCCGGCGCCGCCGGCAAATCCAAGGCCTTCCATCCGCGCAGCGATGTAAAAAAGAGGTTGCGGGCTTCGCCCGCAGAAAATAAGCCGCCCCTGCCCCAGGGGGCAGGAGCGGTATCGAGGAAAACGGGGAGTGACCTCCCCCGGCCCGCGCTGTGGAGATCAGCGGCGGGCCTGACCGGCGCCGGCGGTACTCGCTTGGCCCGCGCCGGCCTCCCAATTTGAAAGGAGCTCGATGACGAACTCCCGTTGGGACTGGGTCATGCTGGGTGGGAAAAGGAGGCTCTGCTCCTCCCGGCTCAGGGAGAGGGGCTGGTCCACCAGGCCCACCAGGTAGTCCAGGGAAACGTCAAACAGCCTCGCCAGCTGGACCTTGATCTCATCGGCGGGTTCGCTCCGGTTGTTCTCATAGGCGGAGATGGTGTAGTGGGTCACCCCCAGGATGGACGCCAGCTCCCGCTGGCTCATCCCCCTGGCCTTCCGCAGCTCCTCCAGGCGCTTGCCGATCATCCCCTCCGCCTCCCTTCCCAAGGTGGTTTTCCCTCATTATACCGGCATAGATTCAGCGCAATATTTCAGTTCCATGGAAATTCATGAACAAATTATGAACAATCCCGGGCGTTTTTGAAGGCGCCCGGAGAACCAGAAAGGAAGTGTTGTTATGCCAGTGATTGTGGTGGCCGAGGCGGACGCCAAAAGCCGCCGGATGCTCCAGCGATTCCTGAACAGCAAGGGCCTGGAGGCGCGCGCCGCCTCCAGCGTCCCGGAGACGGTGCAGGTGCTGCGGGGGGTGCGCTCCGACGCGCTGCTGGTGGGCCTGGGGGCCGGGGCCCTGCGGCGGCTGCGGGGGCTGGGGGTGGAGGAGCCGGCCCTGGCCCTCCTTTCCGAGGACACCCTGGAGGAAAGGAGGCTCTGCTTCTCGGCGGGGGCGGATGTCTGGCTGCCCCGGCCGGTGGACCCGGAGGAGGCGGCGCTGCTCCTCTGGGCCATGGTCCGCAGGTACGGCGGGGGGCTCCAGGCTGTGGTGGCTCTGGGGGAGGCGTGGCTGGACGAGCCCGCCCGGGAGCTGCGCCTCCCGGGGAAGGCCCTGCCCCTGCCCCCCAGGGAGTACGCCGTCCTGGCCCTGCTGATGGCCCACCCCCGGCGGGTGTTCAGCCGCCAGGAGATTATGGACAGGCTGTGGGAGCTGGGGTGCGAATCCGGCCCCCGCTCGGTGGATATTTATATTTCCCGCCTCCGGGCCCGGTGCGGCGGGGAATGGGGCTTTTCCATCCAGACGGTGCGGGGGCTGGGCTACCGGCTGGTGGCCATCCCGGCCCCGGAAGGGGAGCGGGAGGCCCGGGAAGCCACATCAAAATAACCCCCGGATCAAAAACAGGGGCGGGGACCTTCCGGTCCCCGCCCCCGCGGCTCTTTTCAGCGGTGATTTTCCTTTGCCAGCTCCAGCACCGGCCCCAGCAGGGCCGGGTCCATCTCCTTGCCCCGGCGCCGGCCCATGGCCGCCAGCTCCCGGGCCATCTCCTCCTCCAGGAGGCCCCAGTCCAGCCCCAGGCGCCGCTGGCACTCCCCCAGGAGGAAGGCCGCCAGGCGGGTTTTCGCGGGGGTCCAGGGAGGATCGTAGGCGGCGGTGAACACCGCCAGCTTTGCCGCGTCCTCCTCCGGTCTCCCGGGGCGGCAGCATTCAAAGTCCACCCCCGCCACCGTCCCGTCCTCCAGCAGGAGGAAGTTCCGCAGGTGGGCGTCCCCCAGGATAATCCCCCCGGCGGCGGCGCGGTAGCCCTCCAGCCAGGCGCAGAGGGCCTCCATGGCCCGGCGGAGCAGGGCTTCCCCCTCGGGGCCCTCCTCGGCCCGGCCCAGCAGGTCCGCCAGGGGGACCCCCTCCAGCCAGCGGTAGGTGATCACCGGCTCCTCCGCCCGGAGGATGGGGGCCGCGGGCACCCCCGCCGCCAGCAGGAGCCGGGCCATTTTCAGCTCGGCGGCGTAGCCCTCCCGGTTCTCCCCAAAGTCCTTCACCACCGCCCAGGCGTTTTCCTCCCCGGGGAGGGGGACCTTTTCCACCCGGTTCCGCTTGGAGCGGAGCCGCAGGGGGGCGGTCACGGCTTTCCCTCCCCGCCGACGCGGATGACCACCCGGGCCCCTTCCCGGTAGCCGTCCAGCTCCCGGACCACCGCCAGGGCGGAATTCCGGAGGATCCGCTGGACAAAGGGGGCCATGGGCAGCTTCCGGCCATCCACCTCCAGGGTGACGGCGGGGGAGGAGAGGCGGCAGTCCTCCCGGCGGGCCTCCCCCCGGAGGATGGCGGCCCCCAGGCGGCGGCAGCCCAGGCCGCAGAGGGAGCAGCAGTCCGGGTCCAGGTCGGGAAGCTTTTCGTAGACCCGCTCCAGGATCAGCCGGGTCAGGGCGTCCATGGCCTCCCCGTCAGCGGGGTCAAAGGCGGGAAGGCCCCCCAGGCGGTCCCGCCCCGCCGCCGCCCGGCCGCTCACCGCGAAGGCCAGGTCGTTCAGGCGCTCCTCCACGTCCGCCGGCTCCCAGCCGGTGACGATCCTGGGGGCGGGGCAGTCGTAATCCCCCTCCAGCACCACAAAATCATAGCCCTCAAAAAAGGGCAGGAGGCGGGAGAAGGGCAGCTCCTCCTGGAACAGCACCGCCGTTTCCCGCTCCGCCCGGGTCACCACCAGCTGGCTGCCCGCCTGGCGGTGCCGGTAGGAATTGCTCCCGGGGGTGTCGATGGTGAAGGGCTCCCGGGAATGGGGGCTCCCGCCGCCGGCCAGGCACCGCTCCACCCCGGGGCGGCCGCAGGCGATGGATTTGGCCGAGGCCACCGAAAGCCCCCGGGCCCGCAGCCGCCGGATCACCTCCTCCGCCACGGTGGTCTTGCCGGAGCCGCTGATGCCCACAATGGTAAAGACCCGCATAAAACCTCTCCTTCCAGCGTTTTCGACAGCCCCATCTTACCCCGCCGGGAAGGGGGTTGTCAAGGGGAGGGCCGCCGGGCCGCCCCCTTCCATGGAATGGCGAAATATGCTATACTGGGGAAGCAGAAAGAATACAGCGCCGCTATGGGCCGGGGATCCCCCGGCCGGGAAAGGAGAGAAGCCCCATGGATGTCACCCCTGTCTGGAAGGACCGCAAGCGCATCATTTTCGCCCTGCCCTTCACCTTCACCACCTATGCCCTCACCAAGGAAAAGCTGCTGATCCGCACCGGAGTCCTCAATACCAAGGAGGAGGAGATCCGCCTCTACCGCATCATGGACGTGACCCTGAAGCGTTCCCTCTGGGAGCGGCTGTTCGGCCTGGGCACCATCCACTGCTGCTCCGCCGACAAATCCACCCCGGAGTTTGACATCCGCTGGATCCCCCATTCCGCCGAGGTGAAAGAAACCCTCTCCCGGATGATCGAGGAGGAGCGGGAGGCCAAGCGTGTCAGCAGCCGGGAGTTTATGAGCGACGAGGAGGACCAGGAGCTGCTGTAAGACCCCGCCGAGACGGGCCCTTCAAAAAAGCCTTTTCCCCAGCCGAATCCGGCTAAGGCAGGAAGAGGCTTTTTCTTGTTTAAAAATCACCGGAAAGGCCGGCGGCAGAAGGGGGCTCAGGACGCTAAGGCAGAGAGCCCCCCCTTTGCTGGGATGAAAATAGGGTCTGCCAACCGCATTTGAAAGCAAAGGAATCACAAGGGGAATCGGCCTGTTTACAGGAGGCAGGCAACCTGAGCGCGGCCGGCAGACCGTATTTGCGCGTTTGATGCACATGACAGGGCTTTGCCCGCGTATGCCCCCCCAGTTTTGCCGGGGTTTTTCATTGTCCGGGAACCGGCGCGAACAAATGTACTTTTTGACAAATTCCTTCGGCAAATTTCGACGTTTTGACAGCCTTTTCGTCGATCTCAATAAAAGGATAAAGAACATTAGTTCATCGTTGCATTTATCTGCCAAATAGGCTATAATTTCAATATGAAGTGGGTGAAAGTGGGTTAAAGTGGTTTTAAAAACCTAAATCCTGGAGGAATGGGGGTAAGGAAGGTGCTGATCGGCCAGTTTGAGCATACCATCGACGCCAAGGGCCGCATCAATTTCCCCGCCAAGTTCCGGGAGGACATGGGGGACCGCTTTATCCTCACTAAGGGCCTGGATAACTGCATCGCCGTCTATTCCCTGGAGGAGTGGGGGCGCTGGGAGGAGAAGCTCAGAAGCCTCCCGGATTCCAAGTCCAGGCAGCTCAAACGCTTCTTTTTTGCCAGCGCCACCGATGTGGAGCCGGACAAGCAGGGCCGCATCCTCATCCCCGCCGTCCTCCGGGAGTACGCCGGGCTGGAAAAGGACGTGGTGGTCATCGGGGCCTCGGACCGGGCGGAAATCTGGGATGCCGGCCGCTGGGCCGCCGACAACGAGGACCTCACCTCCGACCAGATGGCGGAGCTGATGGACAGCCTCAACTTCTGACAAAGGGGGGAGCCGCCGTGACGGAATTTTCCCACACGCCGGTGCTTCTCGCCGAGTGCCTGGAGGGGCTCAGGATCCGCCCCGACGGCGTCTATGTGGACGGCACCGCCGGCGGCGCCGGCCATTCCCGGGAGATCGCGAAGCGCCTCACCACCGGCCGGCTCATCGCCCTGGACAAGGACCCCGACGCGGTCAAAACCGCCAGGGAGCGCCTGGAGGGCCTGCCCGCCCAGGTGGTGGAGAGCGATTACGCCGACCTCCCCCAGGTGCTGGACCGGCTGGGGATCCCGGCGGTGGACGGCATCCTGCTGGACCTGGGGGTTTCCTCCCACCAGCTGGATACCCCGGAGCGGGGCTTCTCCTATATGGCGGACGCCCCCCTGGATATGCGGATGAGCCAGAAGGGCCCCAGCGCCTATGACCTGGTGAACACCTGGGACGTCAGCTCCCTGGCCCGGGTCATCCGGGAATTTGGGGAGGAGCGGTACGCCCTGCCCATCGCCAAGAAAATCTGCCGGGCCCGGGAGAAAAAGCCGGTGGAAACCACCGGGGAGCTGGCGGAGCTGATCCGGGAGGCCATCCCGCCCAGCGCCCGCTACGAAGGGGGGCACCCCGCCAAGCGGACCTTCCAGGCCATCCGCATCGCGGTCAACAGCGAGTTGGACAACCTCTCCCGCTGCCTGGATACCGCCTTCGGCCGCCTGGCCCCCGGGGGGCGGTTCGCCGTCATCACCTTCCACTCCCTGGAGGACCGGATGGTGAAGCAGAAATTCGCCGCCTACTGCAAGGGCTGCATCTGCCCGCCGGATTTCCCGGTCTGCGTCTGCGGCCATACCCCGGAGGGACGGCTGGTGAACCGCAAGCCCATCGAGCCCTCCCCCGAAGAGCGGGAGCGGAACAGCCGCAGCAAATCGGCAAAGCTGAGGATCTTAGAGAAGCTGTGAAGAAAAAGCTCTCTTTGACAGATAAAAGCAAGGATAAGGAGGACCATTATGCAGAGCACTGCCGCGCGGGTAAGCGATAATCGTGAATACAGCTACAGCCGGGATTACCGCGGTGTCCGCCGGGAGGCTGCGCCGAAGCTCCAGGTGAAGGAGGGGAAGGGGACCAAGACAAAGGTTTCCCCCCTGCGGCTCCTCTGCTGCTGCGCCCTGCTGGTGGCCCTCATCTCCCTGGCCATCTACAACAACATTGTGATGATTGAGCTGGGGGACCAGCTCAACGAGAGCAAGGCCCGGCTGGAGGAGCTGGAGAGCCAGTCGGTGGTCCTCCAGTCCAAGCTGGAGAGCCAGACCTCGGCCCAGACGGTGGAAAATTACGCCTCCGCCCAGCTGGGGATGGGGCAGGTGGACAGCTACCAGGTCACCTACGTGACCCTGGATGGGGAAGGGGCCATCTTCCGGACCGACAAGGCCCCGGACAAGACCCCAGCCCGGGTCCTCCTCCGGGGGTTCGACAGCCTTCTGGAATACATGAAGCTGAAATGAATAAACTGAATATGTGAAAACGACATTAAGAGGTAAGATTGTACCACATTCTTAGCTCTTAATGTGCTATTATAGGGAAAGTATCGGTGCACAAAGGGGATACGGCCTCCCGGGGCCATGGACAAAGGGGGAACCTTTCATGTCGAACCTGCCTGAGACCAGCGCCCGCCGGCGCCTTTTGATTGTGGGCGTCTGCCTGGTGGGCCTGGGCTTTGGGATTGTGATTTATAACCTGTTCAAAATCCAGATCAAGGAGGGGGACTATTACCAGCAGCGGGCCATCGCCCAGCAGCTGCGCACCACCCCCATCACCGCCAACCGGGGCGCCATCTACGACCGCAACGGCAACACCCTGGCCATGTCCGCCACCGTTTGGACGGTGCTGTTCTCCCCCCACGACATCACCGACGAGCAGGCCGAGGTGCTGGCCCAGGGGATGAGCGACATCCTGGGGGTGGACCCGGACTTCATCATCGAAAAGGCGAAGAACAAAAAGAACTACTACCAGATCGTCAAAAAGAAGGTGGATAAGGAAACCGCCGACAAGGTCATCGCCTTTGCCGCCGAGCACGACATCAACGGCGTCAGCCTCCAGGAGGACAGCAAGCGGTATTACCCCTACGGGAGCCTGGCTTCCAGTGCGCTGGGCTTTGTCAACGACGAGAACCAGGGGGCCTACGGCATCGAGTCCTATTACAACAACATCCTCAGCGGTACCCCGGGGAAGGTGGTGGCCGCCAAAAACGCCTGGGGCACCGATATGCCCTTCAGCTACCAGGAGATGTACGAGGCCCAGGACGGCCAGAGCCTGGTGCTGACCATCGACGAAACCATCCAGCACATCCTGGATAAGCACCTGGAAACGGCGGTGGTGGAGCATCAGGTCCGCAACCGGGCCGCCGGCATCATTATGGACGTCAAGACGGGGGAGATCCTGGCCATGACCACCAAGCCGGATTTCGACCCCAACGAGGCCTACGAGATCGCCGACCCCGCCGTCAAGGCGGAGGTGGAGGCCCTCCAGGGCAACGACGAGGAGTATCAGGAGGCCCTCAACGCCGCCCGGTTCCTCCAGTGGAACAACAAATGCATCTCCGAGCCCTACGAGCCGGGTTCGGTCTTCAAGATCGTCACCCTTTCCACCGCCCTGGAAACGGGGGCGGTGAGCCCCAGCGACCATTTCTACTGCCCCGGCTATTACATGGTGGGCAACGTCCGGAAGGGCTGCTGGAAGGCCGGCGGCCACGGGGACCAGGACCTGGCGGCGGCGGTGCGCAATTCCTGCAACCCCGCCTTCATGATGATCGGCCAGCGGATCGGCGGCGCCGATTTCTTTGAGTACTTCGAGAACTTCGGCTTTACCGAGGGCACCGGCGTCGACCTGCCGGGGGAGGCCATCGGGGCCTACCATTCCAAGGAGCTGCTCACCGACCCCAACGACTTTGAAAACTCCCTCACCAGCTCCGCCTTCGGCCAGACCTTTAAGGTCACCCCCATCCAGATGATCACGGCGGTGGCGGCGGCGGTGAACGGCGGCACCCTTTATGAGCCCCACATCGTCAAGCAGGTCCTGGACGCCGACGGCAACATCGTCCAGACCATCGAGCCGGAGGCCAAGCGCCAGGTCATCTCGGAGGAAACCTCCCGGATCGTCTGCGAGATGCTGGAAAGCGTCGTCACCGAGGGCTCCGGCAAAAACGCCTACATACCCGGCTACCGCATCGGCGGCAAGACCGGCACCTCCGAGAAGATCGACCAGGCCAACCAGACCGGCGAGATGCGCAACATCCTTTCCTTTGTAGGGGTGGCCCCTATGGACGATCCCCAGATCGCCTGCCTGGTGCTGCTGGATGAGCCCACCCTGGTCAACGCCTACGGCTCCACCATCGCGGCCCCCGTGGTGGGCTCCATCCTGGCCGAGGTGCTGCCCTACCTGGGGGTGGAGAAGGTCTACACCGAGGAGGAGCTGGCGGACCTGGACGTCTACGTGGACAGCCAGGTGGGCCAGGTGGCCCACGACGCCCAGAGCCATTTCACCCGCCAGGGCCTGAACGCCAAGATCATCGGCGGCGGCGGGACCGTCCTCTCCCAGATCCCCGCGGCGGGCTCCACCGTCCCCAAGGGGAGCACCATCATGCTTTACACCGACGATTCCGCCGAGGACGACCTGGTGACGGTGCCCGACGTGGTGGGGGAGAGCGGCCTGGTGGCCAACAAGCTGATCCTCAACGCCGGCCTCAACATCAAGATCACCGGGGTGGGGATTGAAAACGAAAACGCCGTGGCCGCGAAGCAGAGCGTCGAGGCGGGGGAGCAGGTGCCCAGGGGAACCCTCATCACCGTGGATTTCGCCGACACCACCCTCCAGGACAGCTTCTGAAGCGGCCCGAGAAAGGAATCCATTATGACACTGAAGGAATATCTGGAAGGGGTGCGGTACACCACCGGCCTCTCGGAAGCCCAGCTGGAGGGAATCCAGGCTTCCTCAGTCACCAATGATTCCCGCCAGGTGCGGGGCGGCAGCATCTTTGTCTGCATCCGGGGCGGAAAGTTCGACGGCCATGAAAAGGCCGCCGACGCCCTGGCCGCCGGCGCCGCGGCGGTGGTGGCGGAGCGGGACCTGGGGCTCCCCCGCCAGATCCTGGTGGAAAGCACCCGGGGCGCCTACGCCGTCCTCTGCGGCAACCATTTCGGCAATCCCGCCCGCCGCCTGAAGCTGGTGGGGGTCACCGGCACCAGCGGCAAGACCACCGTCACTTTCCTCATTAAGAGCATCCTCCAGCAGGCGGGGAAAAAGGTGGGCCTCATGGGCACCATCCACAACGAGATCGAGGGGATGGAGTTCCCCGCCAAGCACACCACCCCGGACCCCTACCAGCTCCACGCCATGCTGGCCCGGATGGCGGAGGCGGGCTGCGAATACGCCGTCATGGAGGCGTCCTCCCACGCCCTGGACCAGCACCGCCTGGACGGCTGTGTCTTTGAGGCGGGGGTGTTTACCAATTTCTCCCAGGACCACCTGGACTACCACGGCACCATGGAAAATTACTTCGCCGCCAAGAAAAAGCTCTTTTCCATCGCCAGGACCGCCGTGGTGAACCTGGACGATCCCAAGGGGGAGGAGCTGGCCAAGGAGCTGGGCCCCGGCGTCATCACCTTTTCGGTGGCCCGGGACGACGCCACCCTCACGGCCAGGAATATCTCCTCCACCGTCCGGGGGAGCAGCTTCCTCATTGTGGGGGAGCAGATCATCGAGCGGACCCGGGTGGCCATGCCGGGGCGGTTCTCGGTGAGCAACGCCATGGCCGCCGCCGCCGCCTGCTATGCCCTGGGCCTCGCCCCGGAGGACATCGCCAAGGGCCTGGCGGCCTGCCCGGGGGTGCCCGGCAGGGCCGAGGTGATCCCCACCGGCACCGGCTACACCGTCATCCGGGACTTTGCCCACGCCGCCGAGGAGCTGGAGCAGATCATCACCACCCTGCGGCCCTATAAGGGGGCGGGGCGGATGATCACCCTGTTCGGCTGCGCCGGGGACCGGGACCGCACCAAGCGGGAGAAGATGGGGGAGGTGGCCGCGAAATACTCCGACCTTGTGATCCTCACCTCCGACAACCCCCGCAGCGAGGACGAGGGCCAGATCATCCGGGACACCAAGCCGGGGCTTGACAAATTCAAAACCCCGTATAGAATTATTCCCGACCGGTATGAGGCCATCGCCTGGGCCCTGGAGAACGCCCGGGAGGGGGATATCCTCCTTCTGGCGGGCAAAGGCCACGAGGATTACCAGGTGCTGGCGGACGAAACCATCTGCTTTGACGAAAAGGCCCTGGTGCAGCAGCTTCTGGAGGGGAAGAACCGGGCCTGAGGGAAAGCCGGAATCAAAGGGAAATGAGTGGATGCCGATGGAAAAACTGAAGATCAGCGAAATTGCCGGGGCGCTGGGAACCGCCTGCCCCGTGGAGGGGGAGGTCCTCTCCCTCTGCACCGATTCCCGGGAGGTGACCCCCGGCTGCCTTTTTGTGGCCATCCAGGGGGAACGGTTCGACGGCCATGACTTTATCGCCCGGGCCCTGGAGCAGGGGGCGGCCTGCGCCCTGGCACACCACGGAGGGGATTTCCCCCGGGACCGGGTGCTGATGGTGGACGACACCCTCCGGGGCCTGCTGCGCCTTGCGGCCTGGTACCGCTCCCGGTTCGATGTGCGGGTGGCCGGGGTCACCGGCAGTGTGGGGAAAACCACCACCAAGGACATGATGGCGGCGGTGCTCTCCTCCAAATACCGCACCATCAAGACCCTGGGGAACCAGAACAACGAGATCGGCGCCCCCAAGACCCTCCTCACCATCGGGCGGGATACCCAGGCCGCCGTGGTGGAGATGGGGATGAGCGGCTTCGGGGAAATCCGGGACCTGGCCCTGGCCGCCCGGCCCCAGCTGGGGGTGATCACCAGCATCGGCGTTTCCCACATCGAGCTGCTGGGCAGCCGGGAGAATATCCTGAGGGCCAAGCTGGAGCTGGCGGACTGCCTCCCCGACGGGGCGCCCCTCCTCCTCTGCGGGGACAACGACCTGCTGCGGGAGGTAAAAATTCCCCGCCTTAACATTATTTTCTATGGAATCGACAATCCAAACTGCCAGATCTGTGGTACAATAAAGGGCGGCACTCCTTTTTCCACCGGTTTTTCCATCCGCTGGCAGGGGAAAAGCTACGACGCCGCCATCCCCGGCACCGGCAGCCATCTGGTGCTGGACGCCCTGGCCGCCTTCGGCACCGGGGTGGAGATGGGCCTTTCCCCTGAGGAGGCGGTGGAAGCCCTGAAAGGCTACACCCCCTCGGGGATGCGCCAGAAGGTGGTGGAGCACCACGGCATCACCGTGGTGGAGGACTGCTACAACGCCAGCCCCGATTCCATGGCCGCCGCCCTGGATACCCTCCGCACCTTCCCGGCGGCGGGCAGGCGGATCTTCGTCATGTCGGATATGCTGGAGCTGGGGGAAATCGGCCCCAGCTGCCACCGCCAGGTGGGGGAAAAGGCCGCCTCCGGCGGCGTGGACCTTCTCCTGGCCTGGGGGGACCTTTCCCGGGAGGCGGTGGAGGGGGCCCGGGAGCGGGGTATGCGGGACGCCCGGTTCTTCCAGGATAAGGCGGAGCTTACCGAGGAGCTGGCGGACCTGGTGCGGGCCGGGGACCTTGTCTGGTTCAAGGCCAGCCGGGGCATGAAGCTGGAGGAGGTCATCCAGGGCCTTTACCAGAGGGTATGAACAGACCGGGCAGTCGCCCTTTCAGTAAAATCCGGCGTCCGGCGCCGGGGATTGGATGTTGACATGGACAGATTATGGATCATCACAGCGGTGGCGGCGGCCTTCGCCATCACCGCCATTTCCGGGATGTGGCTGGTGCCCATCCTCCACAAGCTGAAGTTCGGCCAGACCATCCTGGACATCGGCCCCAAGTGGCACAAAAACAAGCAGGGCACCCCCACCATGGGGGGGATCATGTTCATCTTCGGCATTGTCATCGCGGTGGTGGCGGGCTTCTTAGTGATGGAGGTGACCACCGACCTTTCCAGCCGGCCGGACAGCGGCATGATCAAGGCGCGGCTTTTCTACGGCCTGATGCTGGCCATGGCCTTCGGCATCATCGGCTTTGCCGACGACTACCTGAAAATCGTCCGCAAGCAGAACGAGGGCCTCACCCCCAGCCAGAAGCTGCTGCTCCAGACCCTCTTCGGCGTCAGCTACCTGATCCTCCTTTACATAAGCGGCAACCGCAGCACCCTGCTGGTGGTGCCGTTTATCGGGTCGGTGGACATCGGCTTCCTCTATTACCCCTTCGCCCTTTTCGCCATCCTGGCCCTCTCCAACGCGGTGAATTTCACCGACGGCCTGGACGGCCTCCTTTCCTCGGTCACCTTTGTGGTGGCCATCGCCTATATGATCCTCACCACCATCCTGGAGCAGTGGGAAATGGGGATCATGGCCGCCGCCATGGCGGGGGGGTGCCTGGGCTTTTTGGTGTGGAATTTCTACCCGGCCAAGGTGTTTATGGGGGATACCGGCTCCCTGTTCCTCAGCGGCCTTGTCATCGCCCTCTGCTTCGGCACCGGCCTGCCCCTCTTCATCCTCCTCATCGGCGTCATTTATGTGGTGGAAATGGCCTCGGTGGTGATCCAGATGACCTATTTCAAGCTCACCCACGGCAAGCGCATCTTCAAGATGAGCCCCATCCACCACCACTTTGAAATGTGCGGCTACACCGAGGTGCAGATCGTCGCGGCCTTTTCCATCGTCACCGCGGCGGGCTCGGCTTTGGCCATCTGGGCCGCTTTGGTGATGTGACCCGGAGGGGCAGCCGACAAGGCCGGCTTTCAAAAAACCAGGATGTTCTATGTTCCCAAGCCGTTTGCCCGCCGACAGCCCCAAAAAGGAGATGATACCCATAGCCAGCCAGTTCGCCCGGAAAAAACCCATCAAAAGGCCCAAGGGGAGCGTGGACCTGACCTTTCTGGTCCTGGTGCTGATCCTCCTGGTGTTCGGCCTGGTGATGATGTTTTCCGCCAGCTACGCCGACGCCTATTATTACGAGGGCAACAGCTTCCACTACATCACCCGGCAGCTGGTTTGGGCGGCGCTGGGGCTGGTGGCCATGGCGTTCCTCTCCACCTGGGATTACCACATCTGGCACAAATTCGCCTGGCTCGCCTTCGCGGTGTCGGTGGTGCTGCTGGTGGCGGTGTATTTCATGCCCACCGTCAACGACGCCCACCGGTGGATCTTCATTTTCGGCCAGCAGTTCCAGCCCTCGGAGATCGCCAAATTTTCCGTGGTGCTCCTGTTCTCCCACATGATCTCCCTCAACCACGACAAGATGAAAACCTTCCGCTACGGCATCCTCCCCTACGGGATCATCCTGGTGATCTACGCCGGGCTTATCGTCTTTGAGCCCCACCTTTCCGCCACCATCCTGGTGACCGCCCTGGGGGTGGTGCTGATCTTTGTGGGGGGCGCCAGCCTCAAATGGTTCGCCGTGGGGGGTGCGGGGGGCCTTGCCCTGGCGGGCCTTGCCATGATGATCCCCTCCATCTATGAGCGTGCCATGTACCGCATCAACGTCTGGCTGGACCCCTTCATCGACCCCCAGGCGGCGGGCTACCAGACCATCCAGTCCCTCTATGCCATCGGCTCCGGGGGCCTGATGGGGGCGGGGATCGGCAATTCCCGCCAGAAGTACCTCTTTCTCCCGGAGCCCCAGAACGACTTCGTCTTTGCCATCGTCTGCGAGGAGCTGGGCTTTGTGGGGGCGGTGCTGGTGATCATCCTTTTCGCCCTCCTGGTCTGCCGGGGCTTCATGATCGCCGTCAAGGCCCGGGACCGCTTCGGGATGCTGATGGCCACCGGCCTCACCGCCCAGGTGGGGATCCAGACGGTGCTGAACATCGCCGTGGTCACCAACACCATCCCCAATACCGGCATCAGCCTGCCGTTTTTCTCCTACGGAGGGTCGGCCCTCCTGATGCTGCTGGCCCAGATGGGGATTATCCTCTCCATCTCCCGGCAGACAGCTCTGGAAAAGGAGTAGTTGTCCATGAAAGTATTGTTTGCCTGCGGCGGGACGGCGGGACACATCAATCCCGCCCTTTCCATTGCCGCCGCCCTCAGGAAGCGGCACCCCGATGCGGTGATCCGCTTCGCCGGCAACCCCGACGGCATGGAGGCCCGGCTGGTGCCGGGGGCCGGGTTCGATTTCGTCCCCTTCCGGGCCATGGGGATCCAGCGGAGGCTCACCCCCTACAACATCTACCGGAACATCAAGTCGGTGGGGCTGCTGGCCACGGCCGGTCCCCGGGCCCGCAAGGTGATCCGGGCCTTTGAGCCGGACCTTGTGGTGGGCACTGGGGGCTACGTCAGCGGTCCCATCCTCCTGAAGGCGGCCCAGATGGGGATTCCCACCGCCACCCATGAGCAGAACGCCTTCCCCGGGGTCACCACCAAGCTCCTCTCCCGCCAGGTGGACAAGGTCCTTTTGGCGGTGGAGAAGGCGGCGGAATACCTCCCCGCCGAGGCCCGGGGGAAGTGCGTCGTCACCGGCAACCCGGTGCGGCCGGAAATCTTCACCGCCAGCCGGGAGGAGGCCCGGGAGAAGCTCCGGGTCCCGGGGGAGCAGGTCTGCATCCTCTCCTTCGGGGGGAGCCTGGGGGCCCAGCGGGTCAACGAGGCGGTGGCGGATGTCATGGCCTGGCACACCCGGGAGGGGAGGATCCACCACATCCACGCCACCGGCCGCTACGGGGTGGAGCTGCTGCCCCGGCTGCTGGAGGAGCGGCGGGTGGAATGGAAGGGGAACCCCAACCTGGACATCCGGGAATACATCGACGATATGCCGGACTGCCTGGCGGCGGCGGACCTGGTGATCTGCCGGGCCGGCGCCAGCACCCTCAGCGAGCTGGAGGCGGCGGGGCGGGCCTCGGTGCTGATCCCCTCCCCCAATGTGGCGGAGAACCACCAGTACCACAACGCCATGGTGCTCCAGAACGCCGACGCGGCGGTGGTGCTGGAGGAGAAGAACCTCACCGGGGAGGCCCTGGTGAAGCTGGTGAAGGAGCTGACCGGGGACCCCCAGCGCCTGGCCCGCCTGGGCAGGAACGCCCGGGAAATGGCCGCCCCGGACGCCGTGGAGCGCATCGTGGACGAGATCTGCGCCCTGACGGAGGGGAAGTAACCCTTCCTTCCCGTGAGGCATAGGATACATCTGCAAGCGGTTTGCCGCCGCTTAGTATCCCAATGAGGGAGCAGGTGTGTTTATGTCTGTTTACATAATCCATGGCAAAAACAGGCTGGGGGGGACCCTCGCTGTCCACGGCGCCAAAAACGCCGCACTTCCCATCCTTGCGGCGGCGTCGGTGTGCGGGGATTCGGTGATCCGCAACTGCCCCCGCCTCACCGACATCCAAGTGGCCATGGAAATCCTGGGGCATCTGGGATGCCGGACCCAGCGCCAGGGGGACGCGGTGGTCACCACCCGCACCAGCGGGGGGGACTGCCGCATCCCCGACGAGCTGATGAGCGCCATGCGCTCCTCCATCGTTTTCCTGGGAGGCATCGTGGCCCGCCACGGCTGCGCCGAGCTGACCCTCCCCGGAGGGTGCGAGCTGGGGGCGAGGCCCATCGATCTGCACCTGGCGGCCTTGAGCCGGATGGGGGTGAAGATCACCGAGGCGGGTGGCAGGCTTTTCTGCGACGCCAAGGAGGGGCTCCACGGGGCCAAGATCAACCTCTCCTTCCCCAGCGTCGGCGCCACCGAGAACACCATCATCGCCGCCTCCACCGCAAGGGGGGAGACGGTCATCACCGGCGGGGCCCGGGAGCCGGAAATCCAGGACCTCATCGATTTTCTCCGGGGCTGCGGCGCCCGGATCGCCATGGACCTGGACGGCACCATCACCATCGACGGGGTGGAGCGGCTGGGGGGCGCCGAGCACCAGGTCATCCCGGACCGCATCGCGGCGGGCACCTACCTCTGCGCCGCCGCCGTCACGGGAGGGGATATCCTGGTGGAACGGGTGAGCCCGGGGCATCTTTCCGCCTGCCTGTCGGTGCTGGCCTCCGCCGGCTGCCGGGTGGCCGCGGGGCCGGACTGGGTCCGGCTGACGGCCCCGCCCAGGCTCCGGGAGATGGGCACCATCAAGACCATGCCCTATCCGGGCTTCCCCACCGATATGCAGTCGGTGATGATGGCCGCCGCCGCCACGGCCCGGGGCACCACCGTCTTTGTGGAAAACATTTTTGAGAGCCGGTACCGCCATGTGCCGGAGCTGCGGCGGCTGGGGGCCAATATTGTCACCGAGGGCCGGGTGGCGGTGGTCAGCGGCGTGGAGCGGCTGGAAGGGGCTCCCCTCACCTGCACCGACCTGCGGGGCGGGGCGGCGGTGGTGCTGGGGGCCCTGGCGGCGGAGGGGGAGAGCCAGGTCACGGGGCTCTGCCACATCGACCGGGGCTACGACGATTTTGAAGGGAATCTGGCCCGCCTTGGGGCGGACATCAAACGGAACGGATGAGGAAAAACACCATGGAAACCGGGAGGATCAAGCGGCGCAAGCGCAGACGCTGGCTGGGATATGTCGCCTTTCTGGCGGTTGTCCTTTCGTCGGCGGCTGTGCTTTGCCTTGCCATGTTTTTCCGCACCCAGGAGATCGTGGTGGTGGGAAACCAACGGTATACCGCCGAGGAGCTGATCAGCGCCTCGGGGATCCAGCTGGAGCAGAATATCTTCGCCGTGGACCGGGCCCGGACCGCCGCCCAGATCAAAGGCGTCTTTTCCTACCTGGAGGAGGTGGAGGTGGTCCCGGTGCTGCCCACCACCATGGAGATCCGGGTGGTGGAATCGGTGCCGGCCGTGGCGGTGGTGAATTCCCCGGAAAGCTATTCCCTGGTAAGCACCGGCGGCAGGATCATCGAGCAGTGCGCCGGCATGAGCGAGGACGGTCTCCCCCTGGTGCTGGGGACCAATTTCGCCTGGTATGAGCAGGGGGCCTACCCCCTGGAGCTGCCGGAGGAGGTCACCGACGAGAGCCGGAAGGACCACCGGGAGGCCACCGACCAGGAGCTGGAGGGGGTCCGGGTGATGAAGACCCTGGGCTACGTCCTGGAATCCATCGAAACGGTGGGCCTTGACAAGGTGGACTATATCGACGTCAGCGACGACCTTTCCACCGAGATTCTCTGGGACCAGCGGGCCCTCATCAAGCTGGGCACCGAGCTGGAGCTCACCCGGAAGCTGGAGTTTGCCAAAGCCATCCTGGAGCAGGAGCTGGAGGAGGACTTCACCGGCATTGTGGACGTTTCGGTGATGCCCAAGGTTTCCAAGACCTACACCCGGGAGGAACCGGTGGAGGAATTTATGGATTCCTTCTACCTGGAAAACTATTATAAATATTGAA